>NZ_JAAKVA010000005.1:0-245237 GCF_049175415.1 Aeromonas sp. 600527
TGGTGCGCCCGAGAGGATTCGAACCTCTGACCACCTGGTTCGTAGCCAGGTACTCTATCCAGCTGAGCTACGGGCGCAAATGGCGGAGAAGGGGGGATTCGAACCCCCGATGCGGGTATAAGCCGCATACTCCCTTAGCAGGGGAGCGCCTTCAGCCTCTCGGCCACCTCTCCGTTTGCGGGGCTGATAATACTTCACAGGGATTTTTAGTCAAACACTTTTTTGGAGAAAAAAGTGCGTTCGCTCAGCATTTAGTCAAAGCGTGGAATATTCAAACAATATCGGCACTTATCCCGCAGTTTCGCGCCCTGCAGGGCGATTTCAGGGGCCGAGAAAAAACAAAAGGCGACACATGAGGTGTCGCCTTGTCACAGCCATGAAAGTGGCTTAGAAGCCCGGTTGGCCCGGAACTTTCTCGGCCTGGATGCGCTGGTAGATCTCTTCGCGGTGTACGGAGACCTCTTTCGGCGCGTTAACACCGATACGAACCTGGTTGCCTTTAACGCCCAGTACGGTGACAGTCACTTCATCACCAATCATCAGGGTTTCCCCAACACGACGAGTCAAAATAAGCATTCGCTTGCTCCTGTATCCTGTTTTGTTTTTATATCGATATGCGACATTATCTAACAAAGATACCGATATGGTAAATGGTTGAAACTAAATCAATCAGAGATTGTTAGCCCAAGGGCTGCTCTTGCGGTGCCTGATCCAACCCGAAAGCCGCGTGCAGGGCTCGCACCGCCAGCTCCAGATACTTCTCGTCAATCACCACAGAGATTTTGATTTCAGAGGTCGAGATCAACTGCATGTTGATCCCCTCCTCGCCCAATACCTTGAACATGGTGCGCGCAACACCGGGATGGTTCCACATGCCGACACCGACAATGGAAACCTTGGCAATTTCGCCATTTCCCTGCACGCAGGAGGCGCCAAGTTCGGTTGCGGTCTCCTCCAACAGAGCCCGGGCGCGGCGATAGTCGTCACGATTCACCGTGAAGGTGAAGTCGGCGGTGCCATCTCCCAGGGTGTTCTGCACAATCATGTCGACATCAATGTTGGCGTCGCTGATCGGATTCAGGATCTGCGCAGCTACGGTTGGTCTGTCCGGCACGCCCAGAATGGTCAGACTGGCCTCGTTGCGGTTAAAAGCGATCCCGGATACCAGGGGAGCTTCCATCCTCTCACCTCCATATGTGATTAAGGTTCCCTCTCCATCGATAAAGCTCGACAGCACCCGCAGCGGGACGCGGTACTTGCCCGCAAACTCCACCGAGCGGATCTGCAACACCTTGGCGCCGAGACTGGCCATCTCCAGCATCTCCTCGAAGGTGATGGTGTCGAGACGACGCGCCTTGGGCTCGATGCGCGGATCCGTGGTGTATACCCCATCCACATCGGTAAAGATCTGGCACTCATCGGCCTTGATGGCCGCCGCCACGGCAACCGCCGTGGTATCCGAACCGCCGCGGCCCAGCGTCGTGATGGCGTTATGCTCGTCACGGCCCTGGAAACCGGCGATCACCACCACCTTGCCCGCAGCCAGTTCGGCATGAACCAGCTCGGTGTCGATGTGGGTGATGCGCGCCTTGCCATAGGCGGAATCGGTATGAATCCGCACCTGATCACCGGTCATTGAGACCGCAGGACAACCGCGTTTGTTCAACGCGATCGCCAGCAGTGCTATGGTGACCTGCTCACCGGTGGAGACCAGTACATCCATCTCGCGCCGGTTGGCATCAGGATCCAGTTGCTGGGCCATGCCCAGCAACCGGTTGGTTTCGCCCGACATGGCGGAGACAACCACCACCACGTCGTGTCCCTGGGCGCGGGTCTGCTCGACCCGCTCAGCTACCGCCTCGATCCGCTCCAGTGTGCCGACCGAGGTGCCGCCGTACTTCTGTACATAGAGTGCCACAGATCACCTCGCCCGATTACAGGCGCTCTTCCAGCCAAGAGTGAACGGATTGCAGCGCTGCCGGCACCGCCTCAGGCTGGGTACCACCCGCCTGTGCCATGTCCGGACGGCCACCGCCCTTGCCACCCACCTGCTGGGCAACCAGATTGACCAGCTCACCGGCCTTGACCTTGCCGGTCAGGTCGTTGGTGACGCCCGCGATCAGGTTGACCTTGCCGTCGGCACAGGTTGCCAGCAGCACAACACCGGACTTCATCTGGTTTTTCAGCTCGTCCAGCATGCCGCGCAGGGATTTCGGATCGGCCCCTTCCAGCGCTGCAACCAGCACCTTCTGACCGTTGATCTCGATCACCTGACCCAGCAGGTCGTTGCCGGCCTGAGCGGCCAGCTTGGCCTTGAGCTGCTCCAGCTCGCGCTCCATCATCTTGGCCTTGTCCAGCATCTGGCGAACCTTGTCGGCGATGCAGAACTGGTCGCCTTTCACCAGGGCGGCAGCCTCTTCAATCTGCTCGCCAACCTGATGCATGAAGTCGATAGCCGCTTTGCCGGTCACCGCTTCGATACGGCGCACGCCAGCCGCGATACCGCTCTCGGCGATGATCTTGAAGAAGCCGATATCACCGGTACGCTTGGCGTGAGTACCGCCGCACAGCTCGGTGGAGTAGTCGCCCATGCGCACCACTCGCACGTCGTCTTCATATTTCTCACCAAACAGCGCCATGGCACCGGCGGACTTGGCCGCTTCCAGATCCATCAGCTGGGTGGTGATTTCGTGGTTGGCGCGGATCTGGTTGTTGACCAGCTCCTCGACCCGGCGAATGGTCGCCATGGTCAGCCCCTCGAAGTGGGAGAAGTCGAAACGCATGCGCTCGGCTCCAACCAAAGAACCTTTCTGGGTGACATGCTCGCCCAGAGCCTGACGCAGGGCAGCGTGCAGCAGGTGAGTCACGGAGTGGTTCAGGGCGATGGCCTGACGACGGTCAGCGTCTACCACGGCCTCAACCTCGGCCCCTTTCTCCAAGGTGCCCAGCTCCATGTAACCCTTGTGGATGATCGCCTTGCCCGCTTTTAGGGTGTCGGTTACGGCAAAGATGCCGTCGTCCACTTTCAGGGTACCGCTGTCGCCAATCTGGCCACCGGACTCGGCGTAGAAGGGGGTCTCTTCCAGCACGATGACTGCTTCGTCACCGGCGATAAGACCGCTCACCTCTTCCACACCCTTGTAGATGCCGACCACGCGAGTGCGCTCGCTCAGGGTCTTGTAACCGGTGAAGGGGGTCTCGAAGTCGAGCTTGAGCATCTCGTTGTAGTTCACGCCGAAGCTGGACGCTTCCTTGGCACGAGCACGCTGCTTCTCCATCTCGGCCTTGAAGCCCTCTTCATCGATGCCGATCTCGCGCTCGCGCACCACGTCGGCAGTCAGGTCAGCCGGGAAGCCGTAAGTGTCATAGAGCTTGAACACCACTTCGCCCGGAATAACCTTGGCATCGCCCAGGTTGGCCAGAGCATCTTCCAACAGCAGCAGACCGCGATCCAGCGTGCGGACGAACTGCTCCTCTTCGATGCGCAGCACGCGCTCGACCAGCGGCAGCTGGGCGATCAGCTCGGCAGCGACATCCTTCATCTGCACTGCCAGCTCGGCAGCCAGTTTGTAGAAGAAGACATCGGTAGCGCCCAGCTTGCGACCGTGACGCACGGCGCGGCGGATGATGCGGCGCAGCACATAGCCACGGCCTTCGTTGGACGGCATCACGCCATCTGCCACCAGGAAGGCGCAAGAGCGGATGTGGTCAGCGATGACGCGCAGGGACTGGTTGCTCAGATCGGTGGTGCCGACAATCTCGGCCGCTTTCTTGATCAGCGCCTGGAAGATGTCGATTTCGTAGTTGGAGTGCACACCCTGCATGATGGCGGAGATCCGCTCCAGACCCATGCCGGTATCCACGGACGGACGGGGCAGCGGCTCCATAGTGCCGTCAGCCTGACGGTTGAACTGCATGAAGACCACGTTCCAGATCTCGATGAAACGGTCACCATCCTCTTCCGGTGAGCCGGGACGGCCACCCCAGATGTGATCGCCGTGGTCATAGAAGATCTCGGTGCAGGGACCGCACGGGCCGGTATCGCCCATCGCCCAGAAGTTGTCGGAAGCGTAAGGGGCACCCTTGTTGTCACCGATGCGCACGATGCGATCGGCCGGGACACCGACCTCTTTTTCCCAGATATCGAAAGCTTCATCGTCAGTCGCGTAGACGGTCACCAGCAGGCGATCTTTCGGCAGCTGCAGCACCTCGGTCAGGAAGCCCCATGCAAACTTGATGGCATCCTGTTTGAAGTAGTCACCGAAGCTGAAGTTGCCCAACATTTCGAAGAAGGTGTGGTGACGAGCGGTATAGCCGACGTTTTCCAGATCGTTGTGCTTACCACCGGCACGCACGCAACGCTGGGAAGTCGTCGCGCGATTGTAGGCACGCTTGTCTGCGCCAAGGAACACATCCTTGAACTGGTTCATACCCGCGTTGGTAAACAACAGGGTCGGGTCGTTATGCGGTACCAGCGAGCTGGAGGAGACAACCTGGTGCCCCTGGGAACGGAAATACTCGAGAAACGCAGCGCGAATCTCTGACGTGGACATATACATGGAAAATCCTGCTTGATTCGAATACGGACTTTTAACCGCATTAATGTAAGTTTTCTGCGGGGTAAAGTAAAACGGACAGGGCCGCCACGGGCGAAAAAGCGCACATAAACGGGCCAGAAAAGAGCGCCACTGCTCACAGTGGCTTTTTCCACCGTCGAGAGGCAAAAAAGCCGCGCACAAAGAGGGATGAGATGAACAAAAGACGGTTTTTTCGGAATTGCGCTCGCAACCTACTGAGCCGGCAGGAAAAACCTGCCACAAGGAGAGGTAAGACGACTGTTGCCACGCAGTGGCGTTACTCCTCCCGCTCCTGCAGGGCAGAGATAGCGTAACGTGCCTGATCCTGGGTAAAACCGCGCCCCAGCAGATATTTGAGCCACTTCATCCGCAGCTTGAAATCCGCCAGATCGGCCACCCGGGCGCGCCGTTCGAGCAGGGCAAACGCCAGTTCGAACCAGTCCAGCTCCGGCTGATCGAATGCGGCATCAATCTGCATATCGTCGAGTCCCTTGCGGCGCAGATCGAAGCGGATCTTGATGGGGCCATGCCCCTTGGCGGCACCGGCCCGTACTGCCATACCGCCGTAACGCTCGTCATTGACCCAGTTGTAACCGCGGCAGTAGTCGACCACCGCCTCGATCACCTCTTCATTGAAGCCCTGCTGGCGCAGGCGTCTAGCCAGCTCTGACTCGGCACTCTCGCGACGGGCCAGACTGCGCATGGCAAAGGCGCGAGCGGCGGTAAGCTGCTCGGCAAAGGTCGGCTCGGCAGGTTCGACCGGTTCGGTAACGGATTCATCAACCATCATAAATAACAAGGCCGGGTATCTACCCGGCCTTCCTTTGTTCCTTATTCGAACTCTTGTTCGCTTTCGGCATCGAACTCTTCTGCCTCAACCGGTGCAGCCTTGTCATCGACTGGCACGGCACCGGAGAGCAGCAGCTCGCGCAGGCGGGCTTCCACTTCGCCAGCCATCACCTTGTTCTCGGCGAACAGCTTCATCACGTTGGCCTTGCCCTGGCCGATCTTCTCGCCGTTGTAGCTGTACCAGGCGCCGGCCTTGTCGATCAGCTTGTGCTTGACACCGAGATCCACCAGCTCGCCCTCTTTGGAGATACCGGCACCGTAGAAGATCTGGAATTCAGCCTGCTTGAAGGGCGGGGCAACCTTGTTCTTGACCACTTTAACGCGGGTCTCGTTACCGACCACTTCGTCACCTTCCTTGATGGCGCCGATACGACGGATATCCAGACGCACTGAGGCGTAGAACTTGAGCGCGTTACCACCGGTAGTGGTCTCCGGGCTACCGAACATGACGCCGATCTTCATCCGGATCTGGTTGATGAAGATGCACAGGCAGTTGGCGTTCTTGATGTTGGCAGTCAGCTTGCGCAGCGCCTGGGACATCAGACGGGCCTGCAGACCAACGTGGGAGTCACCCATCTCCCCTTCGATTTCCGCTTTCGGCGTCAGGGCCGCCACGGAGTCGACGATGATGACGTCAACCGCGTTGGAGCGAACCAGCATGTCGCAGATCTCCAGCGCCTGTTCGCCGGTATCCGGCTGGGAGATCAGCAGGTCGTCGACGTTGACGCCCAGCTTGGCAGCATAGATAGGGTCGAGGGCGTGTTCCGCATCGACGAAGGCACAGGTTTTGCCCTTCTTCTGGGCTTCCGCGATCACCTGCAGGGTGAGGGTGGTTTTACCGGAAGATTCCGGGCCGTAGATCTCGACGATACGGCCACACGGCAGACCGCCAATGCCCAGCGCCACGTCCAGCGAGAGGGAACCGGTAGAGATGGCTTCGATATCCATGGTCTTGCTGTCGCCCAGACGCATGATGGAACCTTTGCCGAACTGCTTTTCAATCTGACCCAGCGCAGCCGCCAGTGCCTTCTGTTTGTTCTGATCCATGCCAATCTCCGCTGGAAATCGTGAGTAAGAAGTGAAGTTGGGCTAAGTATACTGTCTATTCATACAGTATCAAGCCCAATTTATCTGAGCAGGGCCAACAGACCCGACAAGGCCTGTCTCACCGCCTGCTGGCGTACCTGTCGGCGATCCCCGTCGAAGCGGGCGAGCAGGGAGTGGTGACGGCCGTTGCGGTCGGCCCAGGCGAACCAGACGGTGCCGACCGGCTTGCCTTCGGTGGCGCCGCCGGGGCCAGCGATGCCACTGATAGCAACGCTGATGGAGGCAGACGAGTGCGCCAGCGCGCCGCGGGCCATCTCCAGCACCACCGCCTCGCTCACTGCACCGTGCTGTTCAAGGCTATCGCTGCTCACCCCCAGCATCTGCTGTTTGGCCTCGTTGGTGTAGGTGACAAAACCGCGATCGAACCAGCCGGAGCTACCCGCGATGTCGGTGATGGCGCTGGCCACCCCGCCGCCGGTACAGGATTCGGCGGTCGCCGCCAGCCAGCCCCGTTGACCGAGGGCCCGTCCCAGCTCGATGGCAAGGTGCTCTATCTCTGCATCCAGTTTCATCACGACTCCTTATGATCCGCTCAAGGGGCACATTATGCGATCCCGCTAGCGCCGCCCGCAACCACGGCAGACCGCCCTTGCCTGCCGCAATGTGAGGTGCCGCACCGGTGTCATGCCTTCAATAGTGCAGAACAACCGCGCCCGGAACACCCGCTCCCCCGGCGCGGCGCTTATGTGTAGAATGGCGCCATCAAGCTTAAGGCTCATCACCGCAGACCCGGGCCCGCAGAGGCCCCTTCTGGAATAGAACATGACCGCACAACACCAAGCTACTGGCGCTGCGCCAAGCGCCAATCTCAGCGCCCACACGCCCATGATGCAGCAGTATCTGACCCTCAAGGCCGAGAACCCGGAGATCCTGCTGTTCTACCGGATGGGCGACTTCTACGAGTTGTTCTATGACGATGCCCGCAAGGCCTCCCAGCTGCTCGATATCTCCCTGACCAAGCGTGGCCAGTCAGCTGGCAGCCCCATCCCGATGGCGGGTGTTCCCTATCATGCCATCGAGGGCTATCTGGCCAAGCTGGTGCAGCTCGGCGAATCGGCCGCCATCTGCGAACAGGTGGGGGATCCCGCCACCAGCAAGGGGCCGGTGGAGCGCAAGGTCATTCGCATCATCACCCCGGGCACCGTCTCCGACGAGGCACTGCTCAGCGAGCGACAGGACAACCTGATCGCCGCCGTCTACCACGATGGCCGCCGCTTCGGCTATGGCACCATGGATATCGGCTCCGGACGCTTCTTCATCAACCAGTTCGAGAAAGAAGAGACCCTGCTGGCGGAGCTGCAGCGCACCAATCCGGCGGAGCTGCTCTACCCCGAATCCTTCGCCTTCCTGCACCACGTCGAGGGTCGCCGTGGCCTGCGTCGCCGCCCGGAGTGGGAGTTTGAGCTGGGCACCGCCCGCAAGCTGCTCTGCCAGCAATTCGGCACCCAGGATCTGGTGGGCTTTGGCGTCGAGCAGAGCGAGACTGCCCTGTGCGCCGCCGGTTGCCTGATGCAGTACGTCAAGGACACCCAGCGCACCGCCCTGCCCCACATCCGCAACGTGCGCCTCGAACAGCCGGATCACGCCGTCATCATGGATGCCGCCACCCGCCGCAATCTGGAGCTGACCCAGAATCTGGCCGGTGGCTACGAAAATACCCTGGCCGAGGTGCTGGATCGCACCGCCACCCCCATGGGCAGCCGCCTGCTCAAGCGCTGGATCCACCAGCCGATCCGCGATCGGGTGATCCTGAAAGGTCGCCAGAGCACCATCAAGGAGCTCATTGAGCAGAACCTCTACGACGAGTTGGGCAACCTGCTGCGTCAGGTGGGTGATGTGGAGCGGGTGCTGGCCCGTCTCGCCCTGCGCTCGGCCCGCCCGCGCGACCTCACCCGCCTGCGTCAGGCCTTCGCCCAGTTACCCGAGTTGCAGCGCCTGCTGGCGGACAACGAGCACGAAGCGGTGCAACAACTGGCCGAGCGGGCCAGCACCTTCCCCGAGCTGCTCGACCTGCTGGAGCGCGCGGTGATGGAGGTGCCGCCAGTGCTAATCCGCGATGGTGGCGTCATCCGTGACGGCTTCAATCAGGAGCTGGACGAGCTGCGGGATCTCGCCAACGGCGCCACCGCCAGCCTCGCCCGCATCGAGGAGCGGGAGAAGCTGCTGACCGGCATCAATACCCTCAAGGTGGGCTACAACAAGGTGCACGGCTTCTACATTGAGGTGAGCCGCGCCAACAGCCATCTGGTGCCGGCCCACTACATCCGCCGCCAGACCCTCAAGAACAACGAACGCTACATCATCGATGAGCTGAAGAAGTACGAGGACAAGGTACTCACCGCCCAGTCCCAGGCGCTGGCGCTGGAGAAACGGCTCTACGAAGAGCTGCTCGATGCCCTGCTGCCCCACCTCGGCGATCTGCAGGATTCCGCCGCCGCACTGGCGGAGCTGGACGTGCTGGCCAACCTGGCCGAGCGGGCCGAGACCCTCGACTATCGCTGCCCGACCCTCATCGATGAGGATCAGATCCTGATCGAGGCGGGCCGCCATCCGGTGGTTGAGCAGGTAATGACAGATCCCTTTATCGCCAACCCTATCCGGCTGGAGCGTGAGCGGCGGATGCTGATCATCACAGGCCCCAACATGGGCGGTAAATCGACCTACATGCGCCAGACCGCGCTGATCGTGCTGCTGGCCCATATCGGCGCCTTCGTGCCCGCCGACAGCGCCCGCATCGGCCCCATCGACCGCATCTTCACCCGCATCGGAGCGTCAGACGATCTCGCCTCCGGCCGCTCCACCTTTATGGTGGAGATGACCGAGACCGCCAATATCCTCAACAACGCCACCGCCCGCAGTCTGGTGCTGATGGACGAGATTGGCCGCGGCACCAGCACCTACGACGGTCTCTCGCTGGCGTGGGCCTGCGCCGAACAGCTGGCGAGCAAGATTGGCGCCTACACCCTGTTCGCTACCCACTACTTCGAGCTGACCCGCCTGCCCGAGCTGATGAGCGGGCTGGCCAACGTCCATCTCGATGCGGTGGAGCACGGCGACACCATTGCCTTTATGCACGCGGTGCAGGAAGGGGCGGCCAGCCGCTCCTACGGCCTGCAAGTAGCGGCACTGGCGGGGGTACCCAAATCGGTGATCCAGCAGGCCCGTCACAAACTGCATGAGCTGGAGAGCGCCACTCCGGCCGCCGCCGGTGAAAGCCGCCCGGCTCCGGTGACCCTCGCCCCGCAGCCTCATCCGGTGGTGGAAGAGCTGGAAGCAGTGCGCCCGGACGAGCTCACCCCGCGCCAGGCACTGGACCTGCTCTATCGCCTCAAGCAGATGCTGTGAACAACCGCTGCGGCTCAGGTATGAAACAACTGGCCTGACGCTGTCATCATCAACAAAAGAGCCGCCCATCGGGCGGCTCTTTGCATCGTCTTTTTATAGAACCGTCAATCTATACTGGGCGCTGCCGCGATATGGGTCGCCTCTGACTGGTGGTCACCCTCCTTGATCCAGGCATCCAGCAAGGTATAAGCCACAGCCAGCACCACGGGGCCGATAAACAGACCGATGATCCCCATCGCCAGCAGGCCGCCGATAACCCCCACCAGAATGAGAATGAGGGGCAGATTGGCACCGCGTTTGATCAGGAAGGGACGCAGGAAGTTGTCCATTGTGCCGGCGATCAGCGACCAGACCAGCAGGAAGGTGCCCCAGGTAGTATCACCGCTCCAGTAGAGATAACCGACACAGGAGATCAGCACCGGAAAGGGACCTATCTGGGCGACGATGAGCAGGAACATTACCACCACCAGAACCATGGTGTAGGGGATGCCAGCGATCCACAGCCCCACCCCGGCCACCGAGGATTGCACCAGCGCAGTAACCACCACCCCCATGGCCACGGCGCGGATCGCCTGGGAAGCCAGCACGGTCGCATTGTCACCGCGATCCCCGGCCAGCCGGTGGGCAAAGCGGCGAATGCCGGTCGCCACCACTTCACCGGAGTGATAGAGCAGACCACAGATACCGACCGTCAGCAGGAAGTGGACCAGCAGCATGCCCAGATTACCGGCCTGAGCAGCCAGCCAGCGCGCCGTCTGACCGAAGTAGGGCGCCAGCTTGGCAAACAGCACCTGACCACCGCTCGCCAGAATTTGCTGCCAGAAGTCATAGAGCTTGCCGCCCACCAGCGGGATCTGCTGCAACCAGAGCAGCTCGGGCGGAGGCGACTGGCTGATATTGGTCCCCAGTTCGATCAGCATGGGGGCTTTCTCCGCCACATTGGCCAGTGTCATAAAGAGCGGAATGACAAACATCAGCAATAGCACCAGGCTCATAAAGAGAGCGGCCAGCGCACGCTTGCCCCACAGCAACCGCTGCACCATCAACATCAGTGGCCAGGTAGCGATGGTGATCATGGTGGCCCACACCAGTGCGGGCAGGAAGGGGCGCAGCACCATAAAGCAGGAGATGATCAGGAGGCTGAGAAACAGCACCCCCAAGGTTATCTTGGCCAAATCCACTTTTTTCATATTCATAGAGTTCCCCTTGCAGGGCGTCCGCCCCTGGGTCGTGAGTCTTGTTTCAAGAGAGAGAGTATCCACCAGAGGCCGACGCTCAACCAGAGCCCCAGCCCGAAAAAGAGCACAAACTGTCCAAGCAGTATGATCAACGAGCTACTGGTCAGCAGCGGCAACAGCCACAGGCCGGCACCGATCAGCAAGCAGCCCGCCAGCACAACGCCCCCTGTAAGCAGCGGGGGATAACCAGCTCGAACGAGGGCCGCATTTCCCCCGAGCCAGAGGCCCAGCGCTACCAGCCCGATACCGGTCAGATGGGCCGATTGGGTCAGTCCCCCGAGCGCCAGCGCCGCGGCAATCAGCAGCAACCAGCCTGCCACAAGCCCATCCGTACGCCAGCAGGGACGAGCAGCCAGCAGTATGGCGCCCATCAGCAGCCCCGCCACTACGTCAGAGATAAAGTGTGCCCCAAGCCAGACCCGCGCCAGACCGGTGGTAAGGGCCAGCAGCAGCGCCAGCGAGTAGGCCAGCCCGCGCCGGGCAGGCCAGAGCCAGCCAAGCAGCGCGCCCCAGAACAGCAGGGCCGAGGCGGTGTGACCGCTCGGCATGCCAAAGCCCTGGGCACTGTGAGTCGCCAGTTCAGGTTGCAGATGGAAGGGGCGCGGCCAGCCGATCCCCTCCTTGCTCGCCTGCACCAACAGCCCGAGCCAGAGCATGGCAAAGAGCAGCTGGCGCAGCCGTGGCCACCCCAGCAGCGGGAGCAGCAAAGGTATCAGGGCAAGCTGAAAGCCGCCTGAACCAAACAGATTACTGACCGACAGCCACCAGACATCGGGCCCCAGCCACTGTTGCAGGCGCATCATCAGCGGGATCTCGGCCTGATGCAGCGCATTGCCCTGCGCCACGAAATCGGCCTGCCAGTGCACCTCGCTCTCGGGCAGCTCGCCAAGCCGGGCTTGCAGCCAGTCGAGCTGATCCGGGAAGCGGCGCTGTGCGCGGGGCAGCTTGTCCACCGCGATCAAGCGGGCGTTGAGGATCTCCCCGCCCAGATTGGGGGCCTGCAGCAGCGAGACAAAATCGGAATCTTGCTGGGCGACGATAGGCTCCAGAGTGCGGCAGGCAAAGACCTGCGCTTTCTGCCAGCGGCCAAGATCCGCGACGACTTCGCCGCGCAGGCCGGTCTCTTCATACAGCTCGCGCAGCGCCGCCTGTTCGGGGCGCTCATCGCCATCTATGTAGCCGCCGCTCAGGCTGTAGCGGGAGGAGATGCGATCCTGCACCAGCAGCAATTGATCCTGATGGCGGATGGCGCAGACTGCCGCCGTCGGTTCGGCGCTCAGGGCTGGCAGAGCGGTAAACAGCGCCAGCAACAGTAAAAAGAGGGTTCTCGACATCAATTTGCTTTCCCTATGCACAATGGCGACAAGCCTCCCAGAAATCAGATAGTTGGGCAATGCTGGCAGCCTGTTTAGCGCTGATCCGGCCATGATGGCCGCACCGGGAAGATTGCGATGAGCGAGGGCACTCCCTACTATTGGCGGCTATCTTCAATGTCATGCAGCAACCGCTGGAGCCCTCCATGAGACAGTTCGGCTTTTTCCTCGGCATCGCCATCGGTGTCATCCTGATCCTGTTCGGCAGCATCGTCATCTTTCAGGCCCTGCCTGCGGCACTGGACGTGCTGGAGATGCCAAGCAGCATCCCGTTCGTGCGCGAGGTCTACACCTGGCTGATGACCAGCGCCAACGGCCTCACCGCCCAGCTGGAGCAGAACTTCCTGGAAGCGTTCCAGACCGTGCTCAAGCTGATCCTGCTCATCACCTTCATGTGGGTCTGCGTCAAGCTGGTCAACATGGGGGTGCTGATTATCCGTGCCGGGGTTGACCTGATCCGCACCGCCATCGCCCACAGCGAAGGCAAGGAGGAGAAGAAAGTCGAACCGCAGGATCGCTTCTGATCACCGACCTGACCGGCCAATTGCACTGAACGATGGCGCCCCGCGAGGGGCGACATCTTTTATGCAACATATGGCAGGCAATCTACCCCTTACGGCCAGATCCCCCGCTTTTCCCTTGTTAATCAGCAAACTGCCCATATGTTGCGTGGTCAGGACAACAGCGGGGCACGCCTTCGCTGCCGGCCGGTTTCTATCCAGCGGCCCGCCTCTGGTATAATCGACCACCCCTTTTCCCCGTTATGGAGCCGGTTCATGGCCAATCATCCGGAAAGCGCCCTTGAGGTTCGTCTCGACAAGTGGTTGTGGGCGGCCCGTTTCTACAAGACCCGCTCCATTGCTCGGGATCAGATAGACGGGGGCAAGGTGCACTACAATGGTCAGCGCAGCAAACCGGGCAAACAGGTGGAAGTGGGGGCACTGATCCGCTTCTGGCAGGGGCAGGACGAACGCGAAGTGCGGGTGCTGGCCTTGAGCGAGCAACGCAAATCGGCCCCGCTGGCCCAGCAGCTCTATGAAGAGACTGCCGAGAGCCTGAAAAAACGGGCCGAGAACAGCGAGGCGCGCCGCTTCAACAGCCAGTTTGCCCCCAGCCCCGAGCGCCGCCCCGACAAGCAGGAGCGACGCCAGTTGCTCAAGGTCAAACAGTACTGACCGACCCCGATTTGATACCGGGCTGGCATCAACCCCAGCCCGCCCGATTTACCTCACCGAAAAGCTAGGAATACATGATGAGCAACCAAGATCTGCTGTATCGCTATCTGTTTGAAGAGTACGAAGTACGTGGCGAGCTGGTCCAGCTGGATCACACCTACCGCCACGTGGTGGAAGCCCAGAGCTACCCGGTGCAGGTGCAAAAGCTGCTGGGCGAGCTGCTGGTCGCCACCAGCCTGCTGACCGCTACCCTCAAGTTTGAAGGCTCCATCACAGTGCAGCTGCAGGGCGATGGCCCGGTGCGTCTGGCCGTGATCAACGGTGACAACAACCAGCAGTTGCGCGGCGTGGCACGCTATGAGGGCGAGCTGCCGAGCGACGACAAACTGCAGAGCCTGATCGGCAACGGCCAGCTGGTCATCACCATCACGCCGGAACAGGGCGAACGCTATCAGGGCATCATCGCGCTGGACGCCGACACCCTGGCTGGCTGTCTGGAGCACTACTTCGCCCAGTCCGAACAGCTGGCGACCAAGCTGTGGATCCGTACCGGTTCCCATGAAGGGCAACCCCGCGCCGCCGGCATCATGCTGCAGGAACTGCCAGCCCAGAGCGAGGATCACAGCGACGACTTCGAGCACCTGACCCAGCTCACCAGCACCATCAAGGATGAAGAGCTGTTTGGTCTGGAAGCCGAAGAGATCCTCTACCGTCTCTACCATCAGGACAAGGTGCGGGTGTTCGATCCGCAGGCGGTCGAGTTCCGCTGCACCTGCTCCCGCGAGCGCTGCGAAGGGGCCCTGCTGCAGATAGAAAAGGAAGAGGTGATGGATATGGTGCAGGAGCTCGGCAAGATCGACATGCACTGTGATTATTGCGGCGCCCAGTACCAATTTAATGGGATCGATGTCGAAACCCTGTTCAGCAGGGCTCCCGGCAATGATGCAAACAAGTTACACTAATTAAAGGCGGGCAAAACCCGCCTTTAACTTTAATAACAAAAAAATACCCTATTTTATAAAGTTTGATGGCGATCGCTAAACTCTACCACCTAAGTGATAGGATGAACGTCAGATAGAACCCTACAAACCTCTGAACCCAGGAGAATACAATGACAATCGTGGCAGAACCCACCCTGGCCCAACAATTAGGACTGGACCAGTACGGCATCAAAAACAGCCAGGAAATCGTTCGCAACCCCTCTTACGAGCAGCTTTTCGCTGAAGAGACTCGCCCTGACCTGGAAGGGTTCGAGCGCGGCGTCGTCACCGAACTGGGCGCCGTCAACGTCAACACCGGTATCTTTACCGGCCGCTCTCCGAAAGATAAATATATCGTCAAAGATGCCACTACCCAGGATACTGTGTGGTGGTCTGACCAGGGTAAAAACGATAACAAAGCGATTACCCCCGAAGTGTGGTCACATCTGAAAGGGCTGGTCACCAAACAGCTCTCCGGCAAGCGCCTGTTTGTGGTCGACGGTTTCTGCGGTGCCAACCCGGATACCCGCCTGGCCGTGCGTATCATCACCGAGGTGGCTTGGCAGGCACACTTCGTGAAAAACATGTTCATTCGTCCGAGCGATGAAGAGCTGAAAACCTTCAAGCCTGACTTCGTGGTGATGAACGGTGCCAAGTGCACCAACCCGAACTGGAAAGAGCAGGGTCTCAACTCCGAGAACTTTGTTGCCTTCAACATGACCGAGAAGATGCAGCTCATCGGTGGCACCTGGTACGGTGGCGAGATGAAGAAGGGCATGTTCTCCATGATGAACTACTTCCTGCCCCTGCGCGGCATTGCCTCCATGCACTGCTCCGCCAACGTGGGTCAGGACGGCGACGTCGCCATCTTCTTCGGCCTCTCCGGCACCGGCAAGACCACCCTCTCCACCGATCCGAAGCGCCAGCTGATCGGCGATGACGAGCACGGCTGGGATGACCACGGCGTGTTCAACTTCGAAGGGGGCTGCTACGCCAAGACCATCAAGCTCTCCGAAGAGGCCGAGCCGGACATCTACCACGCCATCCGTCGCGATGCGCTGCTGGAGAACGTGACCGTTGCTGCCGATGGCTCCATCGACTTCGATGATGGCTCCAAGACCGAGAACACCCGCGTCTCCTACCCCATCTATCACATCGACAACATCGTCAAGCCGGTCTCCAAGGCAGGTCACGCCACCAAGGTGATCTTCCTGACTGCCGACGCCTTCGGCGTGCTGCCCCCGGTCTCCAAGCTGACCAAGGAGCAGACCAAGTACCACTTCCTGTCTGGCTTCACCGCCAAACTGGCCGGTACCGAGCGCGGCATCACAGAGCCGACTCCGACCTTCTCCTCCTGCTTCGGCGCAGCCTTCCTCTCCCTGCACCCGACCAAGTACGGTCAGGAGCTGGTGAAACGGATGGAAGCGGCAGGTGCAGAGGCCTATCTGGTCAACACCGGCTGGAACGGCACCGGCAAGCGCATCTCCATCAAGGATACCCGCGCCATCATCGACGCCATCCTGGATGGCTCCATCGAGAAGGCCGAGACCAAGGTGCTGCCAATC
Source organism: Aeromonas sp. 600527 (assembly GCF_049175415.1). Lineage (NCBI taxonomy): Bacteria > Pseudomonadati > Pseudomonadota > Gammaproteobacteria > Aeromonadales > Aeromonadaceae > Aeromonas > Aeromonas sp. 600527. The sequence continues at coordinate 16,210 of NZ_JAAKVA010000005.1, forward strand.
TTCAATCTGGAGATCCCGACCGCGCTGCACGATGTGAACCCGGCGATCCTCGACCCGCGCGACACTTACGCCGACAAGGCTGAGTGGGATGCCAAAGCCGTCGATCTGGCAGGCCGTTTCATCAAGAACTTCGAGCGCTTCACCGATAACGATGAAGGCAAACGTCTGGTTGCGGCAGGCCCGCAGCTGTAACAGGCTCGCTTCGTATCAGTGACATCATGCCGGTCAGCCATGCTGACCGGCATTTTTGTTTTTGTGGAGCCCCGAACGCCGCCATCGCTCCCGTTAAAGGGGCCAAAACCTTGCCTTTGCCTATTGTGACAGGTTAGATTCAGCCAAACTTTATACAATATACAATTCTGTAACGCCCAATCGTGACCCGACCATGACCCCACCCTACAAGACCCGAACCCAGATGGTGATGGAAAACCTCCGTGGCCGGATCCTCCGTGGGGAGTTCCCCGCTGGCGCCCCCTTGCGTCAGGATGCCATTGCCAAAGAGCTGGCAGTGAGCCGCATCCCGGTGCGCGAAGCCTTGATGCAGCTGGAAGCGCAAGGGCTGGTGAAGTTCGAAGCCCATCGCGGCGCCGTGGTCACCATGCTGGACGCCTCGGCCATTGAAGAGCTCTTTTATTTGCGAGCGCTGCTGGAAGCCGATACCCTGTTTCACGCCGTCGACAAGATGACGGAAGCCACTTTCGCGCAAGCGGAGGCGATCCTCGCCCAGTTTGATCACGCCCTGGAGTCAGGCACCCAGATCGAACATTGGGCCGAGTTGAACCACAGCTTTCACGCCACCCTCTATCAGGCAGCCGGTCGCCCCCAGGCACTTGAACTGATCGCCCAGATCAATCTGAGCTGTGACCGCTATGTCCGCTTCGAGCTGCTCTTTGCCAGCGACGGGGTGGACAAGGCGGAGCGTGAACACGCCCAATTGCTGGAACTGTGCCGCGCCCGGCGCAAGCACGAGGCGGTGGTGCTGCTCAGGCAGCATATCGAAGCAGCGGGTCAGTCGATCAAGCGGATCCTGGCCAGCGGCCATAAAAACTGAACACTCATATAGCAACCATCTGGCACTAACGACATGAATAATTTCGAGATAATTGAAACCCGCGTCGCCCAAGTCAGGGCCGAGCTGGCCATGCAGGAGTTGGACGCCTTTATCGTCCCCCACGATGATGAGCACCTCGGCGAGTACATCCCCGCCTATGCCGAGCGGCTTGACTGGATCACCGGTTTCAACGGCTCTGCCGGCGTCGCCATCATCATGGCACAGCGGGCAGCCCTCTTTGTCGATGGTCGCTATACGGTGCAGGCGCGGATGCAAACTCCCGCCGAACTATTCGAATTCCTCCACCTCATTGAAAATCCTCATGTGCAGTGGCTGGCCGAACAGCTGCCGTCAGGCTCCCGGGTTGGCTTCGATGCCCGCCTGCACAGCCTGACCTGGTACAAGAATGCCAAGGCCGTGCTGGCCGATCGCGGTATCGAGCTGATCCGTGTCGAGCAGAACCCCATCGACCTGAACTGGAGCGATCGCCCGGAGCCGACCAAGAGCCCGGTCATCCTCTACAACGAGGAGCTGGCAGGCCAGTCCAGCCAGTCCAAACGTGAACAGCTGGCAGCCGACCTGCGCAAGCGCGGGCTGGATGCGGTGCTGCTGACCCAGGCCGAGCCCATCAACTGGCTGCTCAACCTGCGCGGCCGCGACATCGACCGGTTGCCGGTGGTGCTCGGTTTTGCGGTGCTCTACGCCAACACCAGCATGGATTTCTTCGTCGATACCGACAAGATCGACTGCTTCGCCTTCACCCAACACGTTGGCCAAGATGTCTCCGTCTACCCCATCGACAAGCTGGGTGACGTGCTGCAACGCATCGGTGAAGATCAGCAGAAGGTGCTGGCCGATCCGGACAGCGCCAACGCCTGGACCCAGCTCGTCATGGAAGAGGCGGGCGCCATTCTGGTGGCAGGGCAAGACCCGACCATGCTGCCGAAAGCGTGCAAGAACGAGATCGAGCTGACGGGTATGCGTGCCGCTCACCTGCGTGATGGCGTGGCCATGACCCGCTTCCTCGCCTGGCTGGATCGGCTGGTCGCCTCCGGCGAGTTCGAGGGGGTGGATGAAGGCACCCTGGCCGATCAGGTGGAAGCGTTCCGCCGCGAGCAGGAGCACTACCTCGAGCCGAGCTTCGATACCATCTCCGCGCTCGGCCCCAACGCCGCCATGTGCCACTACCACCACACCAACGGCACCCCGCGCGCGTTTGGCCAGGACAGCCTCTATCTGCTGGACTCCGGCGCCCAGTATATGGATGGCACCACCGACATCACCCGCACCATCAAGGTGGGTGAGGTGAGCGACGAGCAGAAAGCGATGTTTACCCGGGTACTGCAGGGCCATATCGCACTGGATCAGGCCCGCTTCCCCCGTGGCACCGCCGGTATCCAGCTCGACGTGCTGGCCCGCATGCCGCTGTGGCAAGCCGGTTACAACTATGACCACGGCACCGGCCACGGCGTCGGCCACTTCCTGAGTGTCCACGAAGGGCCCCAGCGCATCGCGCCGAAAGGGAGCATGGTTGCCCTGCAACCGGGCATGGTGCTCTCCAACGAGCCGGGCTACTACCGTGAAGATGGCTTTGGCATCCGTTGCGAGAACCTGGTAGTCGTGACCGAGCTGGAACAGGTTGGCGAGCTGCCGATGCTGGGCTTCGAGCGTCTGACCTACGTGCCGTTCGATACCCGCCTGATCGACCGCAGCCTGCTGAGCCCGGCCGAATTCCGCTGGATCAATGAATACCATGTCGAGGTGTTCCGCCGCCTGAGCCCGCTGCTCGAGGGCGATGATCTCGCTTGGCTGGAGCAGGCAACCAGCCTCATCTGATGACACAGGGCCTGCGGGCCCTGTTTTTTATCCCCCATTTGACCTGTATCAACACTCCAAGCGAGCAGGTCAGGAGAATGGCGGCCATGAAAAGTTATCATGCCAGCCCAGCCCGGGGCCCACACGCCGCAGCCAGCAAAAAGGCGAGTGACCACCCCAGACTCATGCGCGAGCAGCAGACGGTCAGCGCCATGATCCGCCTCTACTGCCAGCACCATCATCAGGATCCCCATTGCCGCCACTGTCGCCAGTTGCGGGATTTCGCCCATCAGCGCCTTCGTCGCTGCCGTTATGGCCACGGCCACAAACCCACCTGTGCCAACTGCAATATCCACTGCTACGCACCGGCGATGCGCAAGCAGATCCAGCAGGTGATGAAGTGGAGCGGCCCGCGCATGTTGCTGCGCCACCCCTGGCTCACCCTCCGCCACCTGCTCGACGGCTTGCGCAAGGCCCCCAAACTGCCCCAGAGCCGCCCCCTGCCGCCATAACCGCCAATCCCTTGCATCCGGCAGGGGATGACCACTACCCTATGACTCCTTTTTTGCCGTTGACCCCAAGGTCAGCGGCGTTGCCGATCCGTTTGTTGCCAATGGAGTCCTGATGCACCACAACCCGCCCCTGCTACGCACCGCTACCCACAATGACATGCACGCAATCTGGCAGATCGATGCCAAGGTGTTTGGCGAAGATGTCTATCCCGCCTTCTTCTTCCGTCAAGCGATGGATTTGTGGCCAGAGTTGTTGCTGGTGGCCGAATACGAGGGGCAGCTGGTGGGTTATGTGCTGGGGGGATTCGGTCAGGAGCGGTCGCAAGGCTGGGTGCTCTCGCTGGCGGTGCTGCCCGAGGCGCGCGGTTTTGGTCTGGCCGAGCGAATGATGCGCCAGATGGAGGCCAACCAGCAGGCGCTGCAGATCAGCGAACTGCGGCTCACGGTCGATCCGGCCAATCCGGCCCAACGCCTCTACTATCGGCTTGGATATCAACAGGTTGAAGAAGTTGAAAACTATTTCGGGGCAGGTGAACACCGGCTGGTACTGGCCAAGCAGCTAGCCGAGTAGCCCACCAAAGGGGCATTTAGCCGTAACAGGTCACATAATTGGTTACATTTCGCTGATTTAATGTCTGGGAAGGTTGGAGTAAAGTGCATTCCATCATCCAGATTGTTCAAATTACATGCAGCCTCGGAGGCCTATCATGTTGAAACGTATGACCATCATTGCCCTGCTGGCCGCCACTACCGTCACCGGTTGCGCCAACAGCGATGTTTACTCTGGCGATGTCTACACCAAAGACCGCGCCAAACAGGTACAGACCGTCAGCTATGGCACCATCATCTCCACCCGTCCGGTGAAGATCCAGGCCGATGAGAACTCCCTGCTAGGTACTATCGGTGGAGCCGTGGTCGGCGGCCTGCTGGGCAGCACCATAGGCGGTGGTACCGGCCGTGATATCGCCGCGGCCGGTGGCGCCATTGCCGGCGCGGCAGCCGGCAAGGCCGCTGGCGACAAGCTCAACCAGGTCGACGGGGTCGAGCTGGAGATCAAGAAAGAGAACGGCGAAGCCATCGTGGTAGTACAGAAAGCCAGCCCCACCTTCGTACCGGGCGCCCGCGTGCGCATGACCCAGGGCAATGGCAGCATCAACGTGGCCGTCGTGAATTAAGGGTGTGAAATAAGGTGTGGCCACACTTGAGCCATAAAAAAACCGCCGATCCCGGCGGTTTTTTGTTGTCTGACGTTCGGGATTACATGCTGTAAGCCTTCTCGCCGTGGGAGGTGACATCCAGCCCTTCCCGCTCGGCATCGCCGTTCACCCGCAGACCCACCAGCATGTCGACCGCCTTGAAGGCAATCGCCGCCACGGCACCGGACCAGAGCAGAGTGACACCAACCCCGATGGCCTGGATCTTCACCTGAGTCAGGATGGAGTAGCCCTCGGCAACCTGATTGGTGACATAGTCCCACACCCCGGTACCGCCCAGATCCGGGCTGGCAAAGACGCCGGTCAGCAGGGCGCCGAGAATGCCGCATACCCCGTGTACGCCAAACACGTCCAGACTGTCATCGGCACCCAGCAGGCGCTTGAGACCGTGGACCCCCCACAGACCCGCCACGCCACTGATAAGGCCCATCACCAGACCACCGCCCACACCGACGAAACCGGCTGCCGGGGTGATCACCACCAGACCGGACACCGCACCGGATGCCGCACCCAGCAGGGAGGGACGTCCCTTCATCACCCACTCGGCCAGCGTCCATGAGAGAGCTGCCGCAGCCGGCGCTACCCAGGTGTTGATAAAGGCGAGTGCGGCGATACCGTTGGCTTCCAGCGCGGAGCCCGCGTTGAAACCGAACCAGCCGAACCAGAGCAGGGAGGCGCCGATCATGGTCATGGTCAGGCTGTGGGGGGTCATGGGATCACGACCGTAGCCCAGACGCTTGCCCACCAGATAGGCACCCACCAGACCCGCCACGGCGGCGTTGATATGCACCACGGTGCCGCCTGCAAAATCCAGCGCACCATGCTGGAACAGATAGCCAGCAGTGGCGGTCGCTGTGGCCGCAGCCTCGGCGCTGGTATAGGCATCCGGACCCGCCCAGTACCACACCATATGAGCCAGCGGGATATAGGCGAAGGTGAACCAGATCACCGAGAAGAGCAGCACGGCAGCGAACTTGATGCGCTCGGCAAACGCCCCCACGATAAGGCCGCAGGTGATGGCGGCAAAGGCCCCTTGGAACACCACATAGATCAGCTCGCTGATCCCGACCCCCTTGCTGAAGGTGGCAGCGATGGAGTCAGGGGTCACCCCCTTGAGCAGCACCTTGCTGAAGGAGCCGTAGAAATTGCCCCCTTCGGTAAAGGCCAGCGAATAGCCGTAGATCACCCAGAGCACGCAGATGAGGCAGAACAGGGTAAAGACCTGCATCAGCACGCTCAGCATGTTTTTGGCCCGCACCAGACCACCGTAGAAGAGGGCCAAACCGGGGATCGACATCAGGATCACCAGCGCCGCCGAGAGCAGCATCCAGGTGTTGTCACCCTTGTTGATTGTCATGGCGGCAACCGGAGCCACCGCCGCCTGTACCTGAGCGACCTCTTCGGCCCAACTTGGGGTAACCAGCAAGGCAGGCAACATCGTCAGACCCGCCATCATCCATTTTTTGACCATAGAGCACTCTCCTTCCCTGTCGTACCGGTACAAGACCGGCTCCGTTTCCCTGATTGAATCTGTGGCGAACCGCAAGGTGTTGCTGCAACCCGCCAGAATCACACCCGCGCCCGGCACGGGGATGTCTCTTGCCACTTCCTCATCACTGCATCTGCCGCCGATGACCGCAAGAGACCGTCTGACATGTAAAAAGCATAAAGCGGGCCACAATTTTAAATCCTTTAAAATCATTAAATTAACTATCTCAGCTATCGTTAACGCACCAAAATAGCGCACACACTGCGCTAACCGATACTGAACCGCCCTGTCACAGGGCATGGCATGGCCGGCGCACCACAAATGCGCAAATACTGAACCAGCCCACAAGCTGAAGCCCTCGATATCGCGCGCTGCGGGCCAACTCGTTTACACTGGCAGACCAGCCGTTTCTGTTATCCGACTACGGCATACCATTACGCAGCGCCTTGTTTGCAACGTGATGGCGGGCCCAATCCGAGGAACACCATGCAGTTCGATCGTCTCGACATCAGCCTCTCCCACTACCGCCATCTCGACCGGGAGCATCGCGCCCACATCGCGTTGCTGGGGATAGTGATGCTGGCCATCATGGCCCTGCATCTGTTGCTGCTGCCCCACTTTCCCTACGAGCGCTTTTACGCCGTCAGCTTTGGCTTCGAGGTGATCAACTGGCTCACCATGCTGTTCCTGTTCTGGGTGGTACAGTGCGCCCACCTGCCCACCCACACCTACCGCATGCTCTCCTGCGGTCTGATGTTGTGGATCATGGGAGCCACCGCCGACATCATGGATGAGCTGGTGGCGCAGCCACTCTGGCTCGCCATCTATGCCGAGGATCTGCTGCGATCCAGCGGCATCCTGCTCAGCAGCATCGGCATCCTGAGCACCATGCACCACCTCTTCCACATCAATACCCAGCTCAGACAGCAGGCGCTGTTCGACGATCTGACCCGACTGCCAAACCGGCGCTACTTTCATCAGCAGCTGTTTCTGGAGCAGGGGATGTGCCACGCCCTCATCCTGCTGGATCTCGATCACTTCAAGCGGATCAATGACAACTACGGCCACGATATCGGGGATAGGGTGTTGCAGCAGTTTGGCGAGCTGTTGCAACAGCACTGCCCGCCCGGTGCGCTGGCGGCCCGTGTTGGTGGTGAAGAGTTTGCCCTGCTGCTGCCCGCCGCCCACGAAGCCGACTTGCAGCAACTGGCCAACACCCTGCTCACTGCGACCCGCACCATAGCCCCCGACCCGGCCCATACCATGACGGTCAGTCTGGGGGTGGGGATCCGCGAGCCCGGGGAGCCGGCAGTCTCGCTGTTCAAACGGGTTGATCAGGCGCTGTATGGCGCCAAGGAGGCGGGGAGAAACTGCGCGGTATGGGCGACGCCGACTAATAAAGAGGTGTGAAGAGCTGCCGGTTGATGGCCGATCACGGCGGAACATTGCTGCTGAAACAGGTGCCCAGGGGCCCCTGTTTTATGGGGGAAATCCCCTCGCCTAAAAGCGGAAGGTAAGACCAATATTGGCCTGCCACTGGGTTACCAGCTCCCCGCGTACCTTGAACACGCACTGCTCCGGATTGCAAAGAAACTGGTTGTTGTCGTTAACCAGCGAGCCATAGCCGCGCACCTCGGCCCGCAGCGCCAGATGCTCGGCGAGGCGCGGTTGCACCCCGAGCGCCAGCGACATGGAAGGAGTCACCTCGCTGTCGTAGGCGGCAAAACGGGTCACCCCGATCCCGGCGCCGATATAGGGCGCCATCAGGTTGTCAGAGAGGGTCAGTGCACCGGCAAAGTGCAGGATGTCCACCGTCAGGCGGTCTGGCTGATCGGGAGAAAGGGTGGTTGACTGATGGTTGTAGAGCAGCTCAATCATGCCCGGATCATCCACCTCCTTGCTGATAAAGAGACCCCAGCTGCCGGAGCCCTGTCCCTGCAGTGAATCAAGCGATGCAGAAAGCGGCACCGGCTGCACCACCTCGTCACCCTTCTCGAAGTCGATGGCTGAGCTGTAGCCGAAAAACGGCGTCACCTGCCAACCAGATGTGGTCGCAGCCTCGCTACTCCAGGCCTGCCCCAGTGGCAGCAACAGCCCCATCATCGCTATCCCGGCTCTCTTCATCATCGTCCCCTGCTCCCTGTGTGATTGTGCAGAAAGCATACCAGAGGCATCCTGCGCCCATCCTAAATGGCGGCTGTACCGGATCACTTTCAGTGCGCGATATCCCCTCGCCGAAACCTCTGCCAAGCAACGCGACAACCGCCGCTATGTAACACCCATCACCATTCATCGACGGTTAACCTCTGCCACGTATGCTGGCGCCAAATCGGGTCATCGGAGCCCGTGATCACCACTCAGAAGGACATCAGGGAATGGTTGCCGCGCAACTTCACGACCCCCAAACCACCCTCGCGGATACCCTGCGGGCCACCGCGCACGCCATCGACGAAAGCCACATCAGCCTGCGCCAGATGCTGGAGCTGGTGGGCGAACAGGGCATGCTGCTGTTTTGCGTCCTGCTCACCGTCCCCTTTCTGTTGCCGGTCTCCATCCCCGGCGTCAGCACCCCGTTTGGCCTGCTGATCCTCTTTATCGGTATCGGCATCACCCTCAACCGGGTGCCCTGGCTGCCCGCCATCCTGATGGAGCGCCGCTTCGCCGCCGACCAGCTCAAGCCGACCCTGCACAAGGGGGCAGATCTGCTGGCCCGTGTCGATCGCGTTATCCGCCCGCGTCTGCTGGTGCTGACCGGCAGCAGCACGGTCAACCGCTGCAACGGTCTGCTGATCATGCTGGCCGCCCTGCTGCTGATGCTACCCCTGGGCGCCATCCCCTTCACCAACGCCATGCCTGCCTGGGCCATCCTGCTGCTGGCCACCGGCATGTTGCAGCGGGACGGTCTGTTCGTCGCCAGCGGCTATCTGCTGGTGAGCGCGACCCTGGTCTGGTTCAGCGTGCTGGCCATCGGCTTGCTGATGGCGGGCCAGAGCGCCACCGGCCTGCTCGGCTAACCCCGATGCACAGAAAAAGGGCGACCAGATGGTCGCCCTTTTGGATTTGTGCGGGATACTGCCCGGTCAAAGCAGATCGTAGATAAGGGCCGAGATGGCAAGCAGCCCCATCACCAACACAAAAAGGGTACTCGGCCCGCGATAACGCTTGAGTGCGGGCAAGCGATAGATAGAGCAGGCTGGCAGCAGAAACAGGATCACCGCGATCAGCGGGCCACTGACGCGTTCGATGATGTCGAGCACATTGGGGTTCAGATAGGTGATGAGGGCGGTCACCAGAAACAGGATCACCGACGACACCCGGGCGATGGTCGACTCCTTGAGAGAGAGCCCCAGCCCCTGACAGGCACCGCTCACCATGCTCACCGTCCCCTCGCTCACCCCCATGGAGGTGCCGAGGAAGGATTTGGACATGGCCAGAATGGCGATAAGCGGCCCCACATAAGCGATCAGCGGATTGGAGAACTTGTTCGCCAGCGCCGACAGCACGGAGATATTGTCGGTGCGGGCCAGCGCCATCTCGGCCTGACTCAGGCTCATCACGCAGCTCACCACGAAAAAGAGCACGCTGCCGCAAATCAGCATGCTGCTGTATTTGATGATCCGCTTGGCACGCAGGTCGGCACTCTCCTGACAACGCTTCTTCTGCGCCGCACTGAAGGAGGAGATAATGGGCGCATGGCTGAACGAAAACACCATCACCGGCACGATCAGCCAGAGGGATTTCCAGAACGCCGGATCACGCCACTCCACTGCCTGACTCTCGCTGAAATAGGAGAGGCTCCACTGGGGCAGCAGATAGATGGATAGGCCAATCAGAAAGGCGACCATCGGCAGAGCCAGCACGCTGATGGCCGACACCACGATCTGTTTGCCAGCCAACAGGATCAGATGCAGGCCCAGCATCACCCCCAGCACCAGCAAGCCGCGGGGAAGCTCGGCGTCCCCCAGCTGGTGAACCACGAAGCTCTGGATCGCATTGGTGATAGAGATGCTGTAGACCAGAATGATGGGGTAGAAGGCCATCAGATAGACCAGCATCAGCAGCTTGCCCGCTCTGGCACCGAAGTGCTCCTCCACCACATGGGTGATATCCCCTTCCTTATGGGAGCTGGAGAGCACAAAGCGGCTCAATGCCCGGTGGGAATAATAAGAGAGCGGGAAAGCCAGCAATAATATAAATAGCAAAATAACCGGAGAATTACTGCCAACCGTAATAGGGAGAAATAACGTACCGGCACCAACCGCAGTGGCATATAAGCCCATGGTCCATACCGAATCGCTTTTCTCCCATTTCAATTTTGAAACAGGGTTACTCTTTTCAGCAATAGAAACACTCATTGCAATATATACCTTATTAGTCTGTCATCATTATTTTTATTGGCCCGAATAACAGGCTGGCGATATGTCATGGCAGATCGCCCTGTTCGTGAAAGAACAACACCGCCAGTGGCCAACAGGGCCACCGGAAGGGAACGGAGCTGCCACGCTACCATCGTTGAAATCGCCAACCTGGTCAAGGTTAATAATTCATGACCGTTTGAATCAGATTGTTTCAAAAGACAACGAAATGTGTCACATTCGTCATCAAGAACCAGATTCAAACCCTTTTGATAACATACCGATAAAACCTCATCCTGTTGCCCAACAACATAAATAAGACCAGCGATCAGGCCGATAATATTAACACCTTATCCTTTAGAATATGAGTTAAATAATAAGCCCAACTTTTCTACTAATTGACAGTGATGTCAGTCAACTTATTTAGAGTAAAAGAACGGGCTATTTCCGCCATGCGACCGGATAGACACTCTCAACCTGCCGGGCAGTGTGCTACCCGGTTGCGGCCTGCCCGCTTGGCTCGATAGAGCCACTCGTCGGCCCGGGCCAGCGCCTGATTGATCTCCTCCTCCGGCTGCACCAGGGTTGTGCCCAGACTGACCGTGATGGCGACCGGATCGGCAGGCAATGCTTCGACAGCGGCACGGATCTGCTCCGCTATCTGCAGCAAACCGGCTTCATCGATCCGTGGCAACAGGATCAGAAACTCCTCGCCGCCGCTGCGCACAAAGAGATCGTCCGCCCGCAACAGGGCATCGATGCAGCCACTGAATCGCTGCAAGGCCCGATCTCCCTGCTGATGACCGTAGTGATCGTTGATCTGCTTGAAGTGATCGATGTCGAGCATGATAAGGCCACAGGGCGCATCTCCTGTCCGCAGCGGCTGACAGTGCTCGAAGAAGAAGCGGCGGTTGTAGAGGCCGGTCAGCTGGTCGGTTTCACTCTGGCGCAGCAGTCGCTGCTGCAACTCGTACTGGCGGGTAATATTGCGGGTCACCCAGGCCACCGCCCGCTTGCCGTCATAGAGGGAGGGCAGCGGGGCAATCTTGCCCTCAAAGCGCTGCATCCCTTGTGGCCCGACACCGGCATCAATGCCACCCACCTCGCTGGCCGCCAGATCGTACTCGACCACCTGAACCTGGCCGCTATCCAGCGCCAGCACGACCTGCGCCATCACCCAGAGCGCCATCGTCTCCGGCAGCACATCCCGCAACTGCTTCCCTGCCAGCGGATTGCCGTCCTGATAGGATTGCTGCTCCATGCCCCCTATGTATTCAACGTAATAACCATCTTCACTCAGGATAAAGACCGGGTCGGGCAACTGGGCCATCACCTCGTAAAGCTGCAATACCGACAGTGTCATAGATGCTCCTGTACTTCCGCGGCCAACAGGGGCCGTATATTGTGCCCCAACCCGATGATCCACCAGCAATCAGCATAAGAGATAGATTTGCAGCGGTAGCCAACAATCCTTTACAGCAAGTGTACCCCGCGTGGTGAAACAGCCCGTCGCAACACGCAAACCACCGGGATCCCCCCATATCCCATTGTTTCAAAAAGAGCCTTCGTTTAGGCTCCTTTGGCTCGCCCCCATTTTTATCCCTCCATGGAGACGCAGCCCGATGCCGCAGGAGGGGAATCGCACAAGGAGTTGCAGGATGAAGAATGCCATCGTCAAAGCCCGTTTCGACGCCATCAGCACCGAAGGGGAACAGCTCGTCCTCAAGATCGCCATCAAGGCCCCCGAGCCGGATCCCAAGTCCGCCAGCGGTGACTGGCGCTGCAAGGTGAAGCTGGCGGGGCTGAGCGACAAGACCTTTATCTACGGCATCGACAGCCTGCAGGCCCTGAGCCTCGCCATCAAGTTTGTCGAAACCGAGCTGCGCGCCTTCTCCGATGCGGGCTGGCAATTCTATCTGCCCGGCTGCCCCGATCACCCCATCGACATGAGCGCCTGCTACTTCCCGGCGCTCTAACATCCGACCCAGCTCAAGGAGCTCCCCATGCACGGACCCGATCCCGCCAATCCCCACCCCATGGATGGCTTCCCCCAGGTGTGCTTTATCAAGAACACCATCAAGGGGCCCAATATCGAGGTGGGCGACTACACCTATTACGACGACCCGGAGGATTCGGCGGGCTTCGAGCGCAACGTCCTCTACCACTTCCCCTTCGTCGGCGACAAGCTCATCATCGGCAAGTTCTGCGCCATCGCCCGCGGGGTGAAGTTCATCATGAACGGCGCCAACCACCAGACCTCCGGCTTCTCCACCTACCCCTTCTTTATCTTCGGCAACGGCTGGGAAAGCGCCCCCCGCCCCGGGCAGCCTCCCCTACAAGGGGGATACCGTGATCGGCAACGATGTCTGGATTGGCTATGACGCCCTGATCATGCCAGGGGTAAAGGTCGGCAACGGCGCCATTATCGCCGCCCGATCCGTGGTCACCGGTGACGTGCCCGCCTACGCCGTGGTCGGCGGCAATCCCGCCAAGGTGATCCGCTACCGCTTCGACGACGACACCATCGCCCGTCTCAACGCCATCGCCTGGTGGGACTGGCCGGTGGAGCAGATCAGCCGCAACCTGGCGCTCATCAGCGGCGGCGAGATAGCCGCGCTGGAAGCGGCAATCCGCTAGAGACAAGCCCCATCAGGCATAGGGCCAGAAATGAGAAGAGGGTTGAGCGCACAGGCACTCAACCCTCTTTTTGATTGGTCGCAGACCGCTCAGTGGCTGGCGGAGCGACTACCGCTCCAGATCAGCTCGCCGCTGCGCAGCTCCATCAGGGTCATCGACAACCGATAACGGCTCCCCTGTGCCACCAGATCCCCGTAGAGCATGTAGCCGGCGCCGGTCTGGCGGCCAAGCCGCACCAGGGAGGCCGGGTTCATCCTGCCCTGCTGATACTCAAGCTGGCCGGTGATGGCCGCCACCTGCCCTTGGTCGACAAAGTGAAAACCGCTCTTGCTCTGGATGCGCTTGCTCATGGCCGCCGCCATGGCGCGGGTGTCCACCGGCTCGCCGGTGCCGTTCTGGGGCGGGGTGAGCAGCAGCACCGGCTGACCGGTTTGCGCCAGCTCCCGCACCTCGGGGGCCTGCACAAAGAGATCGGCCATGGCCTGCGCCAGTCCGGTCGGCGCCACCGGCTTGGGCTGAACGTCCCCGCTATCCGGTTTGGTCACCGGCTTGTCCGGCTGGCTCACTGGCTGATCGGGTTCACTGACAGGAGCCTGAGTACCACCGTAGGGATTGACCGCACAACCGCCCAGCAGCAGGGCCCCCACCATCAACAAGGAACGCAGCTTCATCTTTTCTCTCCGCCAGAAATCCGTAAACGGGCATCAACACATGCCCGCATGGCGGAGCCCCTGCCCCGCATCCTCCTTATGCTAGGGACAAACCCCGGCGGGGTCGATACGCCCACCACCACAGGGCGACAGAGACTGGCGAACCTGGGCCCACGAAAAAGCTGGCACGGCTCCACCCGATTCCGTTAGGGTAGTGTCGGTAAAACATCAACAGTAACGCAGCGGTAAGCCCGGCGCACAACACGCCGGAACCCGACAGAGATCATCACACTCAAGCAGGAAGCACTATGCAACTCACCCCACCCCAACCGCCTCAGGACGATGAGATCGAAGCGCTGCGCATTGGTCTCTCGGGCTACAACAAGGATCACGCCGGTACCCATCTGCGCGAGCGGATCGCCAGCTTTATCAAGGATAAAGAGGGCAAGGTACATGGCGGCATCATCGCCGACATCAAGTGGGGCTGGCTGCATGTCGACTGGCTCTGGATCGATGAAAGCATCCGCCGTGATGGCTGGGGCGGCCGCCTGCTCGGCGCCATGGAGCAGTACGCCCAAAGCAAGGGCATCACCAACTACCATCTGGAAACCACCAGTTTTCAGGCCCTCCCCTTCTACCAGAAACAGGGTTACGAGGTCTTTGGCCAGTTGCCCGATATGCCGCCGGGGCATATCAGTTACTTTCTGAAAAAGCAGGATAAGTGATGACACTCCCGCGCCTTGCCAACGCTCAGCTCGTGATCCGTCCGTTTGACGCGGGCGATGCCGACGAGTTTGTCCGCGCGGCCCACGAATCCATCGAGACGGTAGGCAAATGGATGATCTGGTGCTCCCGTTCATTTACTCGGGGAAGTGCGCTGGAGTGGTTTGCCAGCTGCGAGCAGGATTGTACGGCGGGACGCGCCTTTGACATGGGCATCTTCTGCGCCACCACCGGCCAACTGCTGGGTGGCGCAAGAATCAACCAGCTGTCGCCCCACCATCGTTAAGGCAATATCGGTTACTGGGTACGCCAATCCAGCCAAGGCTGCGGCATCGCCAGACAGGCGGTCACTCTGCTCCGTGACTTTGGTTTTCAGCAGTTGGGCCTATTTCGGCTGGAGATCGTGATGGGGGTTGGCAACAACGCCAGCGAAGCTGTTGCCATCGCCGCCGAGGCTACCTTTGAGTACCGGGCAAGGAACCGTATCTTCCTACATGGCCTGCCTATGGATGCGCATGTTTATTCTCTTATCCACACAGACTGGCTACTGTCACAAGGTACATTTCTGAGATGAACGGCCATAGTCATGCTGACCTTCACTCTTCGACTCATCAAGCCAAGCCGCCAACTACACCGTCAGTCAAAATGATAGGGTAGCCAGAATGCTTTGCATCAATAACTGCTGGTTAAATAAACAGTGCATTCAATTACCATTTTACTCTAGAATGTGAGCCATCATTTTTTGGCGTTATGGATAATTGAATGCAATCTTCAATTGAAATACTCAGCCAGGCAAGTTTCAAATCGGTGCTAGGCAGACCCAGTGAAGGTCAAATGGCTGTGACTCTTTTATGCCTTATTGATTGGCCTGACGGAGTACAGAGACAATCATATGTCAAAATATTCACTCGTGAGGAAAGCATTGGTGTTTTTAATGAAGTCCTCGGATACCTGCTTACCAAATCAAGCGATCTTCCTGTAGCGCCAAAAGCGGGCATACTGATATTACCTGATGGAATTATTGAATCGATTGACTTCGCCATCTCACCAATTGCATTTGTCACCTCCAAGATTACTGGGCAATCCCCATCCAGTTATTACAGCATTGGCGATATGATTAAATTTGAAAGTCTTAGGAAAATTCTTGATGACTGGGAGAGTTTGCACAAAACGATCGCATTTGATGAGTGGGTTGCAAATCAAGATAGAAATTTAGGAAACTTGATTATTGATTCAAATAGCCAGGTCACTCTGATTGACCATAGCAATATGCCTGTGGATCTTGCGTGGTCTCCTGAGGATTTATCTATAACTATCAATCCAGTCAATAAATTAGAACGAGTCTTCCGCTCCATTCCTACACTACCTCAAAAGATGGATATAATAAGGGGTGCTAATGGGCAAACTGAAGCATTAGACATTGTATTGGCTGAAGTAATCTATTGGTGTGATCAACTTTTGAACCCACAAGCAAGAGACAGTCTGTTGGTTTTTTTGAAACAACGGGCTATTTTCTCGAACGAAAGATTAAGTAGAAGGCTTGGTGTACTTGTGGGGGTCGCATGATTAATTTTGATTCAATATTAAATGAGCATTCTCACCAGCCAATTATCAGAGGTGAATGGTTCACTATCCAATGGTCACCAGATATTGCTACAGGTGAAATGCTTAATATTGGCGTATGTTTTAAGGATAATTTAGGCGGGGCATTTGTACAAACTCTAGAATATTTTGATAGGATCTCTTGCTTATACTCTCACAGTATGATTTTTCATCTTAAGCTTGCTTGTGATGTGGCAAGAGAAATTATCCTTTCGGGAGATGACTTTTTATCAAAAAAGTACCAAAACTTAACATTCAAGAATAATGGTTATGCCCAAGGTGAGTCTGTAGACGATATCGTTTCATCTTTATTCTCAAATGTTGTACCGTTATCAATAAAAATAACAAAGAAAAGAGAGCGTGCATACACCCCGATCTCTAGAGACAAACTTTATAATTTAATGGATGGATATTTCAAGCAGCACCTTAATTTCGAAGAATATTTTGAAATGCGAGATCCTTCACCATCAAAAAGAGTACCGCTGGGACAACAGTCGCAGACTATTTATCTTCCATACAGAGCTAAAAGCTCTCTTGGTACAATAGCATCGGCAGCATACTCTGATGAAAACTTAGCCAAGTGCCATTTGTATGATGCGCAAAGAGATATCTCATTAGCTTTAAAAAGCTATACAGAATATAAGGGCGGGGCTATTTTCATATTATCACCAAACAATGACCTTAAGGTGGAAAAACGCGACCAAGTTAATTTGGAAATTGATAAGTTTTGTTGGTATTTAAAAACACTAAATATAGAAACCGAAGTGGATAGCGATCCCGACATCCTTTCTGATAGAGCAGTTCATTGGTATCGCAGAAATGCTGCTTGATACTATTTTAAATTGTATCAGTAGAACATCGTTCATTTGGTCAGCCCCATTACTGACAGAGCAAGCATGGTGCTTTTACACAGGCAAAATCTTGTTTGGTTCCCCCCTCTTATTCGCTGAGGCGAGCCCGCTTGTCCAGGCCGCGAGACAGGATGTCGAGCGAGCGGCGCCGGGCCATGGATGGCCCGTCGGCGCGTGCCGTCGGACAAGCGGGTGAGCCGAAGGAACCCGACGAAGTCGGGCGAATAAGCGGGGGTGGCCTTTCTTTTGGTGACTTTTCTTTGGCCACGCAAAGAAAAGTTACTCGCCCAAGCCCGAAGGGCGGGCGAAACCCCTTCGAGGCCAGCGGCCTCGCGTCCTGCACGGCAAAGCCGTGCCACCACACAACGGCCCCTGCTGCCAGCGCCATACCTCGGAACGGACGATTACGCCTGACGGCTAATCGACCCTACGATTGCACGGCGCAGCCGTGCCTGCTCGCCACAGGCACTGAGTCTGGCTGGACGCCGGGATGCCACCGGCAAAGGGGGGGGCGTGGTCGCCCCTATCGGCCCAAGAAGGGTTCCCAGTCTTTAAACACCGGCTGCAACCCCGCCTGCCGCACGGCGGCGGCGACCTCCCCCACCGGGCGGTCGTCGTGGATGGCGAACTGCTCCAACTCCTCCGCATCCCCCTCGGCATAGCCTCCCGGCTGGGTGCGCGACTCGGCCGACATCTGGGTGATGCCAAGGCGCACCGCGCCGTTGCGAAACGTAGCCGACTCGCGGGTGGAGAGGGACAAGTCCAGCGTGGGCGAGAAGAGGCGCCAGGCGCAGATAAGCTGGGCCAATTGGCGATCCGACATGACTACGGCAGGCTCCAGCCCACCGGTGCAGGGGCGCAGGCGCGGGAAGGAGAGCGAATAGCGGCTCTGCCAGTGGTGGCGCTCAAGCCAGCTCAGATGCTCGGCGACAAAGTAGCTGTCGGCGCGCCAATCCGAGGAGAGGCCGATCAGCGCCCCCAGCCCTATCTTGTCGATACCGGCGCGGCCAAGCCGATCCGGCGTGGCGAGGCGCCATGCGATGTCCCGCTTGTTGCCGCGCAGGTGATGGCGGGCGTAGGTGGGGGCGTGGTAGGTCTCCTGATAGACCATGACGGCGTCGAGGCCGAGGCTTTTCAGCTCGGCATATTCGGCTTGCGAGAGGGGCTGCACCTCCATCCCTACCGTGCTGAAGTGGCGGCGGATGATGGGCATCACCTCGCGAAAATAGGCGAGCCCCACCTTGTGCTCGTGCTCGCCAGTCACCAGCAGCACGCTGTCGAAGCCACGCGCCTTGATGGCGAGGCATTCGCGCTCAATCTCCTCTGCATTCAATGTCTTGCGCTTGAGGCGGTTGCTCATGGAGAAGCCGCAGTAGGTGCAGTCGTTGGCGCACAGGTTCGACAGATAGAGCGGCACATAGAAGCCGATGGTGTTGCCAAAGCGCTGGCGGGTCAGCCGCTCGGCCTCGGCCGCCATCTGCGGCAGGTACGCTTCGGCGGCTGGGGAGATCAGCGCCATAAAATCGGCCAGAGTGCGGCGGGGTGAACCCAGCGCCCGCTCTACATCGGCGGCTGTCTTGGCGCGGATCTGCATGCCGATATCGTCCCACTCCAGCACCTGCCAGCGATTGGCAAAATCCAACCCCCTCCAGGCCTCCCCCTTGGGAGGGGGAGGAGTGCAGGGCTCGCCCCCTTCAAACACCGAATCTGCCTCTGCCCTCACCCCCAACTCCTCTCCCTTATTTTGTGAAGAGCCGAGAGGGGGGCTATCACTCGGGCGCACTTGGGGTTGTTCAAAAGGCTCGAAGTCACTCATCGCACCAGCATCATGACTCATAACGCCCCCAGAAAATCGGTGAGCGGGCTGGAGGCTTGGGCCTGCAGGGCGCGCGCGCCAAGGCCTGCCTCATAGGCGCTGCGCCCGGCAGTGCAGGCCAGCGCAAAGGCGCGGCCCATGGCGACCGGGTCGCCACTCACCGCGATGGCGGTGTTGACCAGCACGGCATCGGCGCCTAGTTCAAAGGCGGCGGCGGCGTGGCTCGGCGCACCTATGCCCGCATCCACCACCACAGGCACATTGGCCTGCTCGACGATGATGGAGAGAAACTCCCGGGTCACCAGCCCCTGATTGGAGCCGATGGGGGCGCCGAGCGGCATCACGGCGGCGCAGCCCACCTCTTCGAGCCGCTTGCAGAGTACGGGGTCGGCGCCGCAGTAGGGCAGCACCACAAAGCCCTCTTTCACCAGCTGCTCGGCGGCTTTCAGCGTCTCGATGGGGTCTGGCAGCAGATAGCGCGGGTCGGGGTGGATCTCCAGCTTCAGCCAGTTCGTCCCCAGCGCCTCACGGGCGAGATGGGCGGCAAACACCGCCTCGGCGGCGGTCTTGGCGCCGGAGGTGTTGGGCAGCAGCTTGACCCCGAGTTGCAGCAAGGGGCTCAGGATATCGTCGTGGACCTTGCCCGGTTCGAGCCGCTTGATGGCCATGGTGACCAGCTGGGAACCGCTCGCCTCGATGGCGGCGGCCATCAGATCCGGGCGGGCAAACTTGCCGGTGCCGGTAAAGAGGCGCGATGAGAAGGTGTGATCGGCAATGGTCAGCATGTCAGCCTCCCGCAATGGCGGTAAAGAGGTGAATTTCGTCCCCGTCATTGAGACGGGTCTCGGCCCAGCGGCCACGGGGCAGCACGGCGCCGTTAAGGGCCACCGCCACCCCCTGTGGATTAACGTCTTGTGCCGCCAGCAGGTCGGCCACGCTCTGCCCTGCCGCCAGCGGCTGGGCTTTATCGTTGAGTCGAATGGTGAGGGTCATGGGGTGATCTCCTTATCGTGTGTCGGGCATCGGCGCTGCCCGCAGACCGGGCAATCGGGGTCGGGGGCCAGCGTGAGGGTCTGCCACTGATGGGTCAGCGCATCGAAACGGCGCAATGTGCCAGCGACCGGGCTCGGCATCTCGAGCAGCAGTTTCAGCGCCTCCAGCGCCTGCAAGGAGCCCATCACTCCGACCAGCGGGCCGGTGACGCCGCTGGTCTCGCAGCTCTGGTTCACCTTGGTATCCAACGGATAGAGGCAGGCGTAGCAGGCGTGATCCGTACCTGTGCGCGCCATCAACTGCCCCTGCCAACCCACCGCCGCGGCGGAGATCCAGGGCTTGCCCTGAGCCACGCAGGCGGCGTTGATGGCCTGGCGGGTGGCGAGGTTGTCGCAGCAGTCGATCACCAGATCTACCTCGGCCACAAACTCCGGCAGGCTGGCGGCATCGAGTCGCTGGTTGATGGCGATCAGCTCCACCAGCGGGTTGTGGGCCGCCAAGCGCTCGCGGGCCAGCTCCGCCTTGGAGTGGTTGACCGCCTCGCTATCGAACAGGATCTGGCGTGGCAAGTTGCTGGAATCGACGGTATCGCCATCGGCCAGCCACAAGGTGCCCACCCCGGCCCCGGCCAGATAGAGGGCGAGCGGCGAGCCAAGCCCGCCCAAGCCCACGATCAGCACGGATTTATCCTTGAGCCGTGCCTGCCCCGCCTCACCCACTTCCGCCAGCATCAGCTGGCGGCCGTATCGCAAATACTCAGCATCAGAGAGCATGTTCAGCCTCCCGTATCACGGTGGCCGAACGCGGCTCATCCCCCGCCCCCACGGCGGCAAGCAGCCGTTCGGTCACCCCCTGCCAGTCGTCGCTGGCAGTGATGGCCGAGACCAGCGCAATGCTGCCGACCCCGCTTGCCTTGACCGCCGCCACCCGCTCCTCGCTGATGCCGCCGATGGCCACCATCGGCCAGTCGCACATCAGGGCGCGGTAACGATGCAGCCGCACCAGCCCCTGCGGGCGCGAAGGCATCGCCTTGGTGTTGGTCGGGAAGATATGGCCGAGCGCTATGTAGGAGGGGGCCAGCTCGCGCGCTCGCATCAGCTCGAAGTAGCCGTGGGTGGAGATGCCAAGGCGCAGCCCGGCCGCCTGAATGGCGGCGAGATCGGCGGTCTCCATATCCTCCTGCCCCAGATGCACGCCCCAGGCGCCCGCCTCGATGGCCTGCTGCCAGTAGTCGTTGATAAAGAGCCGCGCCCCATGGTGGCGACCGAGCTCTACCGCATCACGAATGGCCGGTGCCACCTGGGCGGCGGACAGATTCTTGATCCGCAGCTGGATGGTCTTGACCCCCTGCCCCAGCAGGCGGCGCAGCCACTTGACCGAATCCACCACCGGATAGAGGCCGAGGTTGTGTTCGGTCGGCGCAAAGGGGCCCTGCGGCAGGCGAGCGCTGCTTGTTTCATAAAGCCCGAAGCGGCGATCGAGGGTTGATCCCGCCAACACGGCTCGGGGGAAGTGAGCCAGATCGGCGGGCCAGCCGAGATGGGCGATGGGACCCGGGCCTGCGCCCACCCCCTGCGCCGCCGCCAGCCCCTGTTGCAGGTAGGCACGAGCCAGGGTGATGGCGTCTTCCACCGGATAATCCTGCGTCACCACGGCGGCGATGGCGCTGGCGTAGCAGCAACCGGTGCCGTGACCGTGGCGGGTATCGAGTCGCGGCGCCGCCAGCCAGAATTCGCGGGTCTCGTCCTGGTAGTAGTCGAGGCAGAGATCGCCGCTCCACTCCAGATGACCGCCCTTGACCAGCACGGCGCGAGCGCCGAGTTCGCGCAGCCGCTGGGCGGCGAAGCGCACCAGCACAGGGCTGGTCGCGGGAATGCCGGTCAGGGCTTCCAGCTCGGGGCCGTTGGGGGTGATGAGCGACAGACGTGGCAACAGCTGTTCGCGCACCGCTTCCAGCATATTGGGCTCCGCCATCGGGGTGCCGGTGCTGGCGATGGCCACCGGGTCGTAGACCACGAAGGGGGCCGGGATGGCAGCCAGTCGGCGGGCCAGCACCTCGACGTGGAGCCGGGTCGGCAGCAGACCGATCTTGATGGCGGCGGGCGGCAGATCGACGCCGAGGGCGTCGATCTGGGCGGTGAAGGTCTGCATCAGCACGGGGTCAACCATCTTCACCGCCACCGAGTTCTGAGCGGTAATGGCGGAGATGACCGAACAGCCGTGCACGCCAAGATCGTGCAATGTGTGCAAGTCGGCCTGAATGCCGGCACCGCCACCGGAGTCTGAACCAGCGATGGTCCAGACAACTGGGCGAGAGTCCGTCACAGGCAGCAGATCGGCGGGGCTGACAGCCCCGCTTGCGCTGCTCACGCCTCCTCCCCTGCGACCTGTTTCAGCGCCGCCGCCTGATGGTAGATCTCGCCACCGGTCTCCTTGAAGGTTTCCGCCATGCGGGCCATGCCGCTCTCTACCTGAGCCACTACCTGCTCCTGTTGGCCATCCATACCGACCAGCTTGATCTCTACTGCTTCAAGCTTCGCCGCGTAGTCACGCACGTCCTGAGTGATCTTCATGGAGCAGAACTTGGGCCCGCACATGGAGCAGAAGTGAGCCACCTTGCCGGACTCCTGCGGCAGGGTTTCGTCGTGGTAGGCACGGGCGGTGTCGGGGTCGAGAGCCAGATTGAACTGATCCTCCCAGCGGAACTCGAAGCGCGCCTTGGACATGGCGTTGTCGCGGATCTGGGCGCCCGGGTGACCCTTGGCCAGATCGGCGGCGTGGGCGGCGATCTTGTAGGTAATCAGCCCCTGCTTCACATCCTCCTTGTTGGGCAGCCCCAGATGCTCCTTGGGGGTGACGTAGCAGAGCATGGCGCAGCCATACCAGCCGATGAGCGCGGCGCCGATGCCGGAGGTGAAGTGATCGTAACCCGGTGCAATGTCTGTGGTGAGCGGGCCCAGCGTGTAGAACGGCGCCTCGTGGCAATGCTCCAGCTGCTCGGTCATGTTGCGCTCGATCATGTGCATCGGCACGTGACCCGGCCCCTCGATCATCACCTGCACGTCGTACTCCCACGCGATCTTGGTCAGCTCGCCCAGGGTGCGCAACTCGGCGAACTGGGCCTCGTCGTTGGCGTCATAGACTGAGCCCGGACGCAGACCGTCGCCCAGCGACAGCGCCACGTCATAAGCGGCGCAGATCTCGCAAATTTCTCGGAAGTGCTGGTAGAGGAAGTTCTCCTTGTGGTGGGAGAGGCACCACTTGGCCATGATGCTGCCGCCGCGCGACACGATGCCGGTGAGGCGTTTGGCGGTCATCGGTACGAAGCGCAGCAGGACGCCGGCGTGGATGGTGAAGTAGTCCACCCCCTGCTCGGCTTGTTCGAGCAGGGTGTCGCGGAACAGCTCCCAGGTGAGCTCTTCGGCGATGCCGTTGGTCTTTTCCAGCGCCTGATAGATTGGCACTGTACCGATGGGCACCGGGCTGTTGCGCAGGATCCACTCGCGGGTCTCGTGGATGTAGCGGCCAGTGGAGAGATCCATCACGGTGTCGGCGCCCCAGCGGGTCGACCAGACCAGCTTTTCGACTTCCTCTTCGATGCTGGAGGTGACCGCCGAGTTGCCGATGTTGGCGTTGATCTTCACCAGAAAATTGCGGCCGATGATCATCGGTTCCGCTTCCGGGTGGTTGATGTTGCTGGGGATGATGGCGCGACCGGCCGCCACCTCATCGCGCACGAATTCGGGGGTGATGTTCTGGGGCAAACGGGCACCGAAATCGCGGCCCGGATGCTGGGTGCGCAGGAGCTCGGAGCGCACCCGCTCGCGGCCCATGTTCTCGCGAATGGCGATAAATTCCATCTCGGGGGTGACGATGCCGGCACGGGCATAGTGCAGCTGGGTAACCCGACGACCCGGCTTGGCGCGGCGCGGTTTCGGCAGATGCTCGAAGCGCAGGTGATCCAGCCCCTCATCGGCCAGACGCTCCTGAGTGAAGGTGGAGCTGAGCCCCGGCAGCTCGTCGGTGTCATCCCGCTCCAGCACCCAGTTCTCCCGCAGGCGCGGCAGGCCACGGCGCACGTCGATGGCGGCCCCCTCCTCCCCGTAACGGCCAGAGGTGTCATAGACCGGCACCGGCTCGTTGGGCTCGAACTTGGGATCTTCTTTGGTGCCGCCGACGAAGGTGTCGGCCAGCTGGATCTCCCGCAGGGGAACACGAATATCGGGGCGGGAGCCTTCGATAAAGATGCGACGGGAGTTGGGGTGAGCCATCCCCTTGAGGCTGTCGATAAAAGCTTGGGCGCTGGAGCGCTGCTCGCGGCGGCTGGATTTGGTGGTATCAGATACAGAAGTAGACATAGCAAAACTCACATTAACTGGTTGAAGTTATGGGGGTTTGCTTGTCTGGAGTTCGAGGAGAAGATGAACTTGCGGCGGGGGGTTTATCTCGGGAGGGAGTGCGCGCGGGATGGATCTCCGCGCTGCTGTACTGCCCCTTCCAGCTCTCTGCACGCTGTGGGCAAGGCGCCCCACGTGCTGGACAACCGGACGGGACAGACTCCCTCCTGTGCGCCCTGACCCATCAAGGGTGATCCCTTCGATGAGCGGAAGAGGCTTGTTCCTCCCCCAGCGCGGTAACCCGCAAGTTACCCTTGTTCCCTTCGCAGGTTTTAACCTGATCAGGTTCCACGGATCCCGAATTAACGGTCTCAGCTTCGCGTCGTTCGACGGTCAGCACTCCGACAAGATGGCGCCAGTATAAGGGGGAAAATCTAAAGCACAAGCCGTTAACAATATGGGGCAACGGCTGGTGCTGTGGTCAGACGAGATTACTCCCCGCGCGACCAGGTGCGGATGGCGGCGATCTCCGCGGCGGGGATCTGCAGGGATTCGAGGAATTCCTGATGGGCCTGCGGCTCCATCTTCTCGAACTGGATGTGCCAGTTGCGCATCATCTCTTCGGTCATGCCTGCGGCCTGCATGATGGCAACCCAGCGAGCCTTGTCTACCATGGGGATCTCCTCGTGTGTCTGTTGGCGATAGAGGATGATGGCCCGCTGTTGCCGCCTCAGCTCGGCGATCTCCTGCTCCAGTCGCAGCAGGTGACCATCGAGGCAGGAGTGGCTCTCCTGCCTCGCTGCCAGCAGGGTGCCGATCTCTTCGAGCGGCAGTCCCATGGCGCGAAAGCTGGCGATCTGCCGCCCCCGTTCCAGCTCGGCCTCGCCATAGCGGCGATAGCCGTTCTCCCCGCGCAGGGCGGGCAGCAGCAAACCGAGACGTTCGTAATAGAGCAGGGTGGTGCGGCTCAGGCCCAGTTCTCTGGCCAGCCGGGTAATCGTCAACATAGGGGTTCCTTCATCCAACGGGCTGAGGATAAACCCGCCTATTGTAGACGGGTCAACACCTTCGCAGGAGTGACCACCAGGATCAGGAGCCACGGGCAGTAACAGTGAGTGATATGAGAAGTGGGGTAGATAGGCAATCCGGAGAGGGATCCATGGCCGGCAGGTGATGCAGGCCCCCATGAAAGGGGCCTGCGAGTGAGGTTATTGAACCGGTGCTATGGTCAGGGATACGTTGCCAAACCCTTCGCTGGCAAGGGCCTCGCTGTCCAGATCCACACCGGTCAGAGCCACACCTTCAGCAGAGGAGTTACGCAACTGCGCAGCCTTCGCGGAACGGGTCTGGGGCTGACCGATTTCGATATCGCCGGCAAACTGGCTCTCGGCATAGAAGTCACCGGTCACTGCCGAACGGATCGGGCGCAGCACACGACCCAGGTTATTCTGCATGGTCGACAAACCATACTCGCTGATGGTCCAGTTCCAGTCCCACCACTTCACTTCACCCGGGATATAACGCTTGTCCCACTGGTAACGGATGCTGCTTGCCTTGTCGCGGAACGGGCCGACGGCAAAGGTGTGCTCCCAGGTCGGACGATTCTCCGGATGGGTATACCAGGCATTGCCACCCCAACGCAGGAAGCCCTTCATGGTCAGGTCATAATTGACCTCGGCCTTGAACTCGTAGGGATAGGAGATGTTGGACTTGTAGAGGGCAACCCGCACCGGCAGGCTGGAGTGAGGCGGCACCGTGGGGCGCGCTTCAACCGAGACGGTCTCGGTCGTCGAGCCCCCTTTCTGGGAAGCCCAGCTCTGGCTCGCAGCGATCTCGATGGCCAGTTCGGTTTCCCCCACCAACGGCCACTGAAACTTGTTCTTGGTGGTCACCTTCTCGCTCAGGCTGTAGGTGTCGGTCTTCGACCAGTTGGTGGCCTTGTCGTACTTCAGGGTCACCACCACCTGCTGGGGCAGGTCGGTGTAGTTGGTCGCATTGGCCGTGATGGTCTTCACCAACTGCTTGCCGCTCTCGGTGACCTGACCATGGCTGAAGGAGTCGGGTTCCAGGGTATATGAGAAGTTGCTTACCTTGATGGAACTCTTCTCCCCACAACGATATCCGGAGCAGCCGCCGTCATTATTTCCCTTTATCAGCCAGCCATCGCCAACCCGGGTAACATCCATATCTTCCCCGACATAGGGGCTATGATTTCCACCCACCCAAGCGTATCCCAAATAATGAGCGAGATAGCTGACTGGTTTGATAAAATAATCATTGTCGTGGACAAGCCGCCATTGCACATCGACCTCATCACCCGCCGGAATATTCCAGTCAGAGAGTGTTGGTATTTCTCCGGAAACCGGTGAGTTGGGATAACACCAGGTTTCTCCGGCAGTGCCCTGTTTGATTTCGCCATTATATCCCGACCCCATAATCACCCAGCGATCCGCCAGCCCGGTGATCTGCCACTGCCCCATGCGGCTGACCAGATTACCCTTGATACTCATGGCTTCATCGCGGGTCAGAGGACGGTAGCCACTGGCACAGACGCCCGTCCCAAGACCCGCCCACTTGACCTGATCAGGGTAGACAGGTTCAGCCGCCTGCACCTGAGCGAGCATCAATGAAGACGCCAAAAACGCCAGATTGGCGGTAATTATTCTATTCATCATTTATCCCTCTTTCAGACATACGATAATTGTTATTGTGTAGAAATATCCTTTTTCATTTGACAGGTATGGACTCCGACAAAACCTGACACAAATAAAATAAACCACCAAAAAACATCCATGACAAACAAAATAATGGTGATACAGGAAAATAATTAGAGCGATGACTTTATTGAGGAATAAATCATAAATATTGTGACAGTCATTATTTAATGGCTGCCACAATATGGTGAAACCATATTAAATAAGAAGATGCTGAATTACTCTTCCGGATTGATCACTTCAATTCCCTGCAATATTCCATCCGCCGAACGGATCAATACCAGCTCGCTCCCGGCGTGCAGATCGGCGACCGAGCCGTTGACCCAGCACACCTGTGGATTGAGTGGCACAGTGCCCAGGGTGGCCAGGGTGAGCTGCCGATCATCGAAGGATTGCAGGCGATCTTGCGCCCGCTGCCAGGGCTGATTGGCCAGCGGGGCTCTGGCGGCCAGCAGCTCAATCCGGGTGGCAACGCCATCGGCCACCAGCAGGGCGAGCTGGTCGCCGGGCTTGAGTGGCTGTGGCCAAATCTCCCCCTGCCGCCAGACGGCGGCACTGCCCTGCTCCACTTCGGCCCCCTGAAATTGCAGGCGGATGCCATCGCTGTGCTCCAGCTCCACCAGCCACAATTCGTCGGCTCCCGCCTGCGCCGCCCAGAGCGGCACACCCAGCATCCATGCACACCACTTTCTCGATTGTTCCATCTTCGTTCGTCCCTGAACAAAAAGCCCATGCAGGACAAGCATGGGCTTCATTCGGGAGCATTTCTAATCGGAACGCAGAGATCGGATCAGTCATCCTCGCGGCAGCGGCTCAGGCGCATGCCGTCAAACTTGCACTCCAGCTCGAGCCAGCGCCCTTCAAACGGCGCCAGACTGTTATCCGAGGTGGTGTAGCCCCAGATCCGCCCCCCTTCCACCGGCCCCTCCAGATCCATTTCGTCCTTGTCATCTTCGTCGAGGGCCTCGACCTTGCGCACATAGCGCACGCCATTCTCCACCACCCCCTTCATCTCGACCCAGGTACCGCCGAGGTCATCCTCGTTGAGCCAATCCTTGAAGCGGGTCTGGTCGTCGATCACGAACGGCATGCCGTTGACCATCAACTGGCCAAGCTGCCAGGTGGTGCGGCCGGTCAGTTTGAATTCGGTCGCCTGTGCGGTGCCAAGTGGCAACAAGATCAACAGCAGGAGGGCGCAGAGAGACTTCTTCATCAGGGATCCTCGGGGTTACACTGGCAAACAGGATGCCGAATCCGGTGTGAAAAGAGCGTGAAACGCTCGCCAACCAGGAGAGCAAAGCATGAAGATTTTGGTAGTGGAAGACAATCCTCAGGTGGCGGAAACCATCATGGATTATCTGGAGCTGGCCGGTCACCGACTCGATTGTGCCTATCACGGTCAGGCGGCGCTGCAACTGCTGGAGGATCAGCGTTTCGACGTCATCATCATGGATGTGATGATGCCGCGCCTCGATGGCCTCAGCACAGTGGCGCGCCTGCGCGAGCAGGGGATTGCCACTCCCGTGCTGTTTCTCACCGCCCGCGACAGCCTGGAGGACAAGCTGGCAGGCTTCAAGGCGGGAGGGGATGACTATCTGGTCAAACCGTTCGCCATGGAGGAGCTGGAGGTGCGACTGCAAGCCCTCAGCCTGCGTGGCCCCCGCGGCGACATCGGCGCCATCACCTTTGGCGATCTGACGGTCGATGTCGCCAGCGGCCGCGCCACCCGCGCCGGTGAGCCCCTCAAGCTCGGCAAAATCCCGTTCCGGATCCTCGCCCTGCTGGCCCGCCGCGCCCCCGCCATCGTCAGCCGTCAGGAGGTGCTCGACACCGTCTGGGGGGATGAGGAGCCCGACTCCGATGCCCTGCGCAGCCACATCTACGCCCTGCGCAACGCGCTGGACAAGCCCTTCCCCACTCCCATGCTGGAGACCCTGCACGGTCAGGGCTATCGACTGGTGAGCGCATGAGCCTGCCGAGCCTGCGCCGCCGCCTGATCATGGCGCTCGGCGGCGCCGGGGTGGTGCTGCTGATCCTGCTCTCCGGCTTGATGCTGGTGGCCGAAGACAAGATGGAGGAGCTGAGCCTGCGCCACTGGCTGGAAGCCGAAGTGACCCGCTACAGCGATGACTGGCTGCGACTCGGCCCGGCTGCGGCGGCTCCAAGCCCCAGACAGTTCTCCAGCTACTGGACCGAGGCGGGCCGCTTGCCCAAGTGGTTGAAGCCCTACCAGACTCCCGGCTTTTTCGAGCACCAACTGGGCAAGGAGGACAAACACTTTCTGGTGGCCCGTCACCCCTCCGGCGAGGGACTGCTCTATCTGGTGTTCAACGACGACGCAGACGACTACCTCGACCCCTACGAGGACAAGCTGCATCTGGCGACCCGGCTGATCGGGGTGACCCTGCTGCTCGCCTGCCTCGGCTTCGGCATCTGGCTGGTGCGCCATATCACGGGGCCGCTGCAACGGCTGCAACAGAGGGTCGCCCACCTCACCCCGGATCAGGCGGATTTCGAACCCGACGCCCCCTGGCAGGAGCTGCGGGATATCGAGCTGGCACTGTTGGCCGGTAAACAGGAGGTGAGCGCGGTATTCGCTCGCGAGCAGGAGTTCAGCCGCTTCGCCAGCCACGAGCTGCGCACTCCCAACATGGTGATCCAGGGCTCGGCGGCCCTGCTCGGCAAGGTGACGGATCTGCCCGCACCGGCTGCACGCGCCACCACCCGCATCCGCGCCGCCGCCGACGAGATGGCGCTGCTCACCGAGACCTTCCTGCTACTGGGCCGCAAGGAGGCGGTGGAGCGACCGCTGCAACAGGTCACCCCGCTGATCCGTCAGGAGCTGGCCCGCCTCGCTCCACTGTTGCAGCGGGAGGCCCTCGATATCCGGCTTAATCTGGACGAGAGCAGCGAAGTAAACGCCCCCCTCTCCCTGCTCGCCATCGCCCTCGGCAACCTGCTGAAAAATGCCCTGAGCTATGCCGAGGGACATATCGACATCGAGCTGTGCGGCCCGGTGCTCACCATCAGCAACCCGACGGCGGCGGCGCCGGATCAGATCCTCGGCTACGGCTGTGGCCTCACCATCATCCAGCGCATCTGCGAGAAGCTGGGCTGGCAGATCGACACCCGGCTCGAGGATGGCGTATTCAGCGCAAGGCTGGCGATGATCACCAGCGAACCCACGAAGGCATAGCCCCCTCATACCCGGCCCTTCCCCCCGTCTATTCAAAATAGTAGGAGAAGGGAGATAACAGACACTCCCCGGCAAGACCGCTGCCCACCAGCCAGATAGCAACAAGGCGCCCGAGGGCGCCCTGTTTCTATCTGACAGATGCAAGCCCGCGGCTCACTCCGCCGGTTTGTTCTTGCGGCTCGCCTTGAGTTCGAGGAACTCGATGATCTTGCCGGCTACATCCTTGCCGGAGGCGGCTTCCACCCCTTGCAATCCGGGGGAGGAGTTGACCTCCAGCACCAGCGGGCCACGTGCGCTGCGCAGGATATCGACCCCCGCCACATCCAGCCCCATGATCTTGGCGGCCTGCACCGCGGTGGCGCGCTCTTCCGGGGTGATCTTGATCGCTTCGGCAGTACCGCCACGGTGCAGGTTGGAGCGAAACTCCCCCGGCTGGGCCTGACGGCGCATGGCGGCAACCACCTTGCCGTTGACCACCAGACAGCGGATATCGGCGCCATTGGCCTCGCGGATATACTCCTGCACCAGAATGTTGTTGTTGGTCTGGATAAAGGCCTCGATCACGCTCTCGGCGGCTTTCTGAGTCTCGCACAGCACCACGCCAATCCCCTGGGTTCCCTCCAGCAGCTTCACCACCAGCGGCGCCCCGCCCACCATGGTGATGAGGTCGGGCACGTCGTGGGTGCTGTGGGCATAGCCGGTGATGGGCAGGCCGATGCCATGGCGGGAGAGCAGTTGCATCGCCCGCAGCTTGTCGCGGGAACGGCTGATGGCCACCGAGCTGTTGAGGGCCATGGTGTTCATCATCTCGAACTGGCGCAGCACGGCGGTACCGTAGGCGGTAATGCTGGCCCCGATCCGCGGGATCACGGCGTCATAGCTTCCCAGCTCCCCACCCTCGTAGTGAATGGAGGGGTTGTGGGAAGCAATATTCATATAGCAGCGCAGGGTGTCGAGCACCTCTACCTGATGACCGCGCGCCTGTGCCACCTCGACCAGACGGCGGGTGGAGTAGTTTTTCGGCTCACGGGATAAAATGGCGATCTTCATGACAATTCCGCTAGAAGGCTATGCCTGGGCAGGATGGGGCGGGAGAGTATAAGGTGCCACAGCGCCAAGACAACGCCAATTGTTTATCCTGACAACAAGACAAACCACACCAAACCGCACTCTACCCTGTCACTGTGACCAACAGGTTAAACGGCGGCTCTGCGCAGGTTGTTCAACCCAAGCAAGGATGCCGCCGTTTCTCGTTAAAGATCAACCGGTGTCACGCGGGAGTCAGTTCAGGTTTGGCCCCAGCCAGCGCTCGGCCTCGGCCAGCGTCATCCCTTTGCGGGCGGCGTAATCTTCCACCTGATCTTGCTGGATCTGCGCCACCGCGAAGTATTTGCTCTCGGGATGAGAGAAGTACCAACCCGATACCGCCGCCCCCGGCCACATGGCGTAGGATTCGGTGAGCTGCATGCCGATAGCCTGCTCCACCTTCAGCAGTTCCCAGATGCTCCCCTTCTCGGTGTGCTCCGGGCAGGCCGGATAACCGGGGGCCGGACGGATGCCCTGATAGTTCTCGCGGATCAGCTCCTCGTTGCTGAGGGCCTCGTCGGGAGCATAACCCCAATGTACCTTGCGCACCTGCTCGTGCAGATACTCGGCAAAGGCTTCGGCGAGACGGTCGCACACCGCCTGAATGAGGATGGCGTTGTAGTCATCGTGCTGCGCCTTGTAGGCCTTGGCGATGGCCTCCTCACCGATGCCGCCGGTCACCGCGAAGGCGCCGATCCAGTCGGGCTTGCCACTCTCTTTCGGCGCCACATAGTCCGCCAGACAGTAGTTGGGGAAGCCCTGCTTCTCGCTCTGCTGGCGCAGGTGGTGCAGCACCTTGATGACCTCGGTGCGGGACTCGTCACTGTAAACTTCGATGCTGTCCCCTACCGCGTTGGCCGGGAACAGGCCGACCACCCCGGCGCAGCGCACGCTCTGATCCTTTTCCAGTTGATCCAGCATGGCGTTGGCGTCGGCAAACAGCTTGGTCGCCTCCTCGCCAATGATCTCGTCCTCGAGGATGCGCGGATACTTGCCCGCCAGCTCCCAGCTGAGGAAGAACGGCGTCCAGTCGATGTAGGGGCGCAGCACCGAAATGGCCACATCTTCGAACTTCTGCACCCCGAGCTCGCGGGGCTTGGGCGGCTGGTAGCCAACCCAATCCAGCTGGTGCCGGTTGGCGCGGGCATGGGCCAGACTGACCGGGCGGGAGCGCGGCTGCTTGCGGGCATGCTGATCCCGGGCGATCTCGTACTCCTTGTCGATGCGGGCGACAAACGCCTCCTTAAGATCCGGGCTGAGCAGGCTCTGCGCCACCCCCACCGCACGGGAGGCGTTGGAGACATAGACCACAGGCTCCGAGTAATTCTGCTCGATCTTCACCGCAGTGTGGGCCTTGGAGGTGGTGGCACCGCCGATCAGCAGCGGCAGCTTGAAGCCCTGACGCTCCATCTCCTTGGCCACGTGCACCATCTCGTCCAGCGACGGGGTGATGAGACCCGACAACCCGATGATATCAGCGCCGACCTCCCGCGCAGTCTTGAGAATGGTCTCGCAGGAGACCATGACCCCGAGGTCGACAATCTCGAAGTTGTTGCACTGCAGCACCACCCCGACGATGTTCTTGCCGATGTCGTGCACGTCCCCCTTCACGGTCGCCAGCACGATTTTGCCGTTGCTGGAGCCACCCGACTTTTCCGCCTCGATATAGGGCTGCAGATAGGCCACCGCCCGCTTCATCACCCGCGCCGATTTCACCACCTGCGGCAGGAACATCTTGCCCGCGCCGAACAGGTCGCCGACCACGTTCATGCCATCCATCAACGGCCCTTCGATGACGTGCAGCGGCTTCTCGGCACCAGCGCGCGCCTCTTCGGTATCCTCTTCGATAAAGTCGGTGATCCCCTTGACCAGCGCGTGCTCCAGCCGCTTGCCCACCGGCCAGCTGCGCCACTCCTGATCCCGCGGATCCTCAGCCTGGGCACCGGCACCGCGATACTTCTCGGCGATGGCCAGCAGCTCTTCGGTGGCGTTGTCATTGAGGTTGAGCACCACCGCCTCGACCTTCTCTTTCAGCTCCGCCGGAATGTCTTCATAGATGGCGAGCTGGCCGGCGTTGACGATCCCCATGTCCATACCGTTCCTGATGGCGTGGTAGAGGAAGACGGCGTGAATGGCTTCGCGCACCGGCTCGTTGCCGCGAAACGAAAACGAGACGTTGGAGACGCCGCCGGAGATCATGGCGTGAGGCAGATGCGTCTTGATGTCCTTCACCGCCTCGATGAAGTCCACCGCGTAGTTGTTGTGCTCGTCGATGCCGGTCGCCACCGCGAAGATGTTGGGGTCGAAGATGATGTCTTCCGGCGGGAAACCGACCTGATCCACCAGGATCCGGTAGGCACGCTGGCAGATCTCGAACTTGCGGGCGCGGGTATCGGCCTGACCCGCTTCATCGAACGCCATCACGATGACGGCGGCGCCGTAGCGGCGCAGCAGTTTCGCCTGCTGAATGAACTTCTCCTCCCCCTCTTTCATGGAGATGGAGTTGACCACCGGCTTGCCCTGCACGCATTTGAGGCCCGCTTCCAGCACCTCCCACTTGGAGGAGTCGATCATCACGGGCACCCGGGCGATATCCGGCTCACCGGCGATAAGGTTCAGGAAGCGCACCATGGCCGCTTCGGCGTCCAGCATCCCCTCGTCCATGTTGATGTCGATGATCTGGGCGCCGTTCTCTACCTGCTGCTTGGCAACATCGAGCGCCTCGTCGTAGAGCCCCTCCTTGATCAGCCGCTTGAACTTGGCCGAACCGGTGACGTTGGTGCGCTCCCCCACGTTCACGAACATGGACTCGGGGGTGATGATCAGGGGCTCGAGGCCCGACAGGCGGCAGGCCACCGGCAGCTCGGGCAGCACACGCGGCTTGATGCCCGCCACAGCGTCCGCCATGGCGCGGATATGGGTCGGGGTGGTACCGCAACAGCCACCGACCAGGTTGAGAAAGCCGCTTTGGGCCCACTCGCGGATATGCTCCGCCATCTCACCCGCATCGAGGTCGTACTCGCCGAACGCATTGGGCAAACCGGCGTTGGGGTGGGCGCTGACGCAGGATTCGCTGATGCGAGACAGCTCCTCCACATATTGGCGCAGCTCATCGGGCCCCAACGCACAGTTGAGGCCGAACGACACCGGCTTTACGTGACGCAGCGAGTGGTAGAAGGCTTCGGTG
The DNA here is from genome assembly GCF_049175415.1 of Aeromonas sp. 600527. Classification (NCBI taxonomy): domain Bacteria; kingdom Pseudomonadati; phylum Pseudomonadota; class Gammaproteobacteria; order Aeromonadales; family Aeromonadaceae; genus Aeromonas; species Aeromonas sp. 600527. Next base: position 50,438 of record NZ_JAAKVA010000005.1, read on the forward strand.
GTCTGGCCGGAGAGGGTTCGGCCGGAGGCATCGGTAATGGTGCCGGAGATCATCACCGGCAGGCTGTAACCCAGCTCCTCGAACACCCCTTCCACCGCGAAGGCGGCCGCCTTGGCGTTGAGGGTATCGAAGATGGTCTCGATCAGAATGATGTCGGCGCCACCCTCGATCAGGGCATGGGTCGATTCGGTGTAGGCGGCCACCAGCTGGTCATAGGTGACGTTGCGCTTGCCGGGATCGTTCACATCCGGCGAGATGGAGGCGGTGCGGTTGGTGGGGCCCAACACCCCTGCTACAAAACGCGGCTTGGCGGGGTCTTTTGCCGTCCACTCGTCGGCCACGGCGCGAGCCAGACGGGCGGCTTCACGGTTGATCTCGGCGGAAAACTCTTCCATCTCGTAATCGGCCATGGCGATGCGAGTGGCGTTGAAGGTGTTGGTCTCGAGAATGTCGGCCCCGGCAGCGCAATACTGCTCGTGGATCTCGCGGATCACCGCCGGACGGGTCAGCACCAGCAGATCGTTGTTGCCCTTGATGTCGGTATGCCAGTCGGCAAACCGCTCACCCCGATAATCTGCCTCCCCCAGCTTGTAGCCCTGGATCATGGTGCCCATGGCCCCGTCGATGATCAGGATCCGCTCCCTGAGGCAGGCTTCCAGCTTCTTTGTTACGTCCGACTGCTTGCTCGGCTCTCTGCTCGACATTACGTTCGACACCGCGTGTTCCTCTTACATCCATGCAACTGCGTAAACAGCATCCTAACAGCAAACAAATAAAATGGAAATCTAGCCGTCTATCAGTCCAAATGCACCACCATATACTCATTTATGGGTAATGAGTAACATAGGGCCCGAGAGTAACCTATGCCCGTCCTGCATAGGGATACGTGCTTGCTGTCTACCAACGAGAAAAAAATAACTATGAGCGTCTACTACACACTCTGTTTTCTGGCAGCGTTGGCGATTTTTATCGCCTTTGCCAACCAGTATGTTGTGAAGATCCAGACCACCATCGCCATTACTGCGGGCTCCATGCTGATCTCCGCACTGCTGGTGCTGTTTGGCAAACTGGGCTGGTTCAACCTGGAACCTCTTGCCGTCAAGACCATGGAGAGCATCGACTTCCAGAACTTCCTGCTGAAGGGGATTCTGGGCTTCCTGCTGTTCGCCGGTGGTCTTGGCATCAACCTCAAGGCGCTGCGTAGCCAGAAGTGGGAGATCACCATTCTGGCCATCATTGCCACCCTGCTCTCCACCTTCCTCATCGGCTACGGCTTCTGGTTTATCGCCAAGCTGCTGGGCTGGGAGTTGCCGCTGGTCTACTGCATGCTGTTCGGCGCGCTGATCTCCCCCACTGACCCGATTGCCGTCCTGGCCATCGTCAAGAAGATGAAGGCGCCACCCCAGATCGCCATCCAGATTGAAGGGGAATCCCTGTTCAACGACGGTGTTGGCCTCGTCATCTTCGCTACCGTGTTTGCCGTCGCCTTTGGCGGTGTCGAACCCACCTTCGGTAGCGTGGCCGGTCTGTTCCTGCACGAAGCCCTCGGCGGCATCCTGTTCGGCGCCGTGCTGGGCCTCATCGCCCACGTGATGATCAGCGCCACCGATGACGGTTCATTGGAGCTGCTGCTGACCCTCTGCATCCCGACCGCCGGCTTCGCCTTTGCCAACATGATCGGCGTCTCCGGCGCACTGGCCATGGTGGTCACCGGCATCATGATCGGCAACTGGACCCGTCACTCCGGCTTCTCCGAGCAGAGCAGCCATCACCTGGATCACTTCTGGGAGTTGATGGACCAGTTCCTCAACGCCCTGCTGTTCCTGCTGATCGGTCTGGCGCTGGTACTGCTGGATCTCGCCTGGCGTGACTGGATCCTACTGGTCATTGCGGTGCCGCTCTGCCTGGGTGCCCGCTTTATCAGCGTGTCGCTGCCCTATGTGGCTTTCCGCCGATTCCGCAATTACAACACCTTCTCGGTACGGATCCTCACCTGGGGTGGCCTGCGCGGTGGTCTGGCCATGGCGATGGCGCTGGCACTCCCCTCCGGCGTCATGATGATCCCGGAACATGGTGTCGATCTGCGGGAGGTCATCCTGGTGATGACCTACTCGGTGGTGATGTTCTCCATCGTGGTGCAAGGCATGACCATCACCCCGATGATCACGGCCGCCAAGAAGGCCTGTGGCGACTACTGAGTCGGCCCACTGTGCTGATTGCAGAATGAGAGAGGGCTCCCGTCGGGAGCCCTCTTTTTATGGCGGATAGTTGCGAATATTTGCTGCTGATAGCGCCTTGATTACACAGAGGAAAAGCGTACTGACTTCAACATCGGCAAATTATTGTTTGCTTTTTATTCATTTCGAGGAGAGAATGCGCGCCGGCTAGTTAATCAGCCCTGTTTATGTTTATCCTGCAATGCTTCACCTCACGATGAATCCTGCCAGTACCCGCATAACCTTCTTCTGATTTACTCGCCTTGAGAACCGTCAGGCTGTCTGCCTGCGTTGCCCGGCTCTCACGGTGCAGACCCGATCTGCCCACCCAATTTGATTTATGCATCAGCATATTCCTTGAAAGTGCAGACGCCCTTTAACCGGGCTGGGTATTCCTGCGCGCTTGTCGTTCACCCAATCGACCGCGCCCATTGACCTGACATTTGCCAATACAAGGAGCAAACACCTAATTTATATAGAGAAATACCATGATGAAAGCAGTACAAACACACAAGCCCCTGCGTCGTAGCAAGCCCATCAACCTGCCTGTGCAAGAGCACGACAATGATGCGTTTCTGATCCAGTTCAGCACCCGCTTCAGCGGCGGTTTCGCCATCTCCTGTGATGGTATCGCTGGCGAGTTCTCCATCGAAGACCTCAACTGATCCTGCCTGCCCTCCGGCAGCGCCCGATGCAGACAGGCCGCAACTCACGGCGGCCTCTTTGCTTCTCTCTCACTCCTTTAGCCAGACCCGGCCTCTTGCTTGTCACTCAGCCTGACAGCCACCTCGCCATTCGCTTTCCAGCTCTCTGACCTTGATCACTGCTCCAGCAGCAGGCACTCATCGGCATCTTCGCTCAATTTGACCAGCCGACTACGCACCAGCCCCAGCTTGGCCAACAGGCCGATGGAACGCTCGTTGCCCGGCGTAACGATGGCAATCACCTGCCCGATCCCCAGCCGACTTTTGCCATCGGCCAGAGCAGCCTGCGCCGCTTCGATGGCATAACCCTGACCGCGATACTGCGGCAGGAAGGCGTAACCGATATCGACCTGCTCCAGGGTATCGCGCTTGATCAGACCGCAGATACCGAGGCTGGCGCCATCTTCCCTGCGCTCGACCAGATAGAGGCCGTGACCATGACGGGCATAGCTCACCGCCGGTCCCTGCTGGATATACTCCTGCGCCTGTTCCAGGGTACGAATGCCCCGATCACCGATGTAGCGATAGAAGTCACCGTCATTGAGCAGCTCAAGAATAAAGGGGGCATCGGCGATGGTCAGTTCACGCAGAACGAGACGGGGGGAGGTAATCATGGCAAGGGCTCTCTCAAAACAGGCGAAGTCAGCAGAGTGCCCCCTCGACAACCGACTGACAAGCAATAGCGGGCTCACGGCCATGAAAAGGGGGCCAACCTCGGCCCCTTTTTACGATGTCACACAGCGGTAGCAGAGTGGTCAGGCAGCCAGCAACCCGGCATAGCCATTACCCTGCTCGCGCAGCGCAGTGAACTGGGCGGCACAATCGGCCCAGCTCAACCCCAGCGCATCTGCCACCTTGTGGGGCCACTCGGGTGGCGCCTCTTCCCCCACATCGGATTGCGCAGCCAGCACGATCGCCAGATGGATCAACCCGGCCTCGGGAGAGAACTCCTTGGCCAGCATGGGGTTGTAGTGATACTCCACCGCATTGCTGATGGTCTCGGGGAACTTCCAGTAACGTGCCATGGCCGCCCCGACCTGGGCATAGTTGAAGCCAACCACCAGCTCTTCCGCCTTGGCCCGCCCCTTGTGCAGCTCCAGATCGTGGATGTGATGGACGGTGTTTTCCGGCAGGCCCACATGCATCACCAGTCGGCCAAGATCGTAGAGCAGGGCGCAGGTAAAAACCTCATCTCCCTTCATCCCCTTCTTCACCGCCAGACGACGGGCCAGCTCCGCCACGTTGAACACGCTGCCCCAGAAGTGTTTGAGGTCAATGCCGGGCACCGCAGTGACCGATTCGGTGAGCCCGCAGGCCAGCACCATGTTGCGCACCATCGCCAACCCCAGCCGCACCGAGGCTTCATTGACGGTGCCGATCTGACGACTACTACCGAATTTGGCCGAGTTGGCCAGCCGCAGCAACTTGGCGGAGATGACAGGGTCCTTGTTGATCAACTTGCTGATCTTGAGCAGATCCGGATCCTTTTCATTGAAGGTCTGGATCAAATCGCGCATCACTTCCGGGATCTGGGGCAGTAGCTTGGGCTCGGCCAGCAGGGAATCTATCGTGGGCATAGGCGTGTCCATCCATGTTATCTGTGTTCCAACCTGTTTGCCTTGGCAAACTCCTCCTAATTATGGGTAACAAATGGCCTCCCCATCGGATTGTTTATTCGCAGGCCGTTCAATGTGTTAGCCCCATTCAGGCTATACTGGCCGCCACATTCACTGTTGCGGATATCCCATGAACGACACTCAGGAATTTTTTGACGAAGACGCGCTGCTGGAGATGGTGGAGAACCAGCTCAACGACGGTCACCCGCCCCACGTGAAAGCTACCTTGATGAGACTGGTGATGAAGGGCACCCCGCGGGAAGAGGCGCTGCAATATATCGCCTGCGCCCTCGGTGCCGAGCTGATGGCGATGGAGGCTGATCAGGGCCCCTTCAATCTGACCCGTTACGGCGAGTTCCTCGACAGCCTGCCCGAGATGCCGTGGGCAGACGACTGACCCGAGCTGGATGACGGATGCAAAAAGGGCGGGTGCCAATGGCCCCGCCCTTTTGCATGGATCCGCTCCGGATCAGAACTGGGAGTTGATGATCACCTCTTCCCCCAGCGCCCCTGCCAACGGCAGTGGCCGATAGCTGGAGTTGGCGGCCCGCAGCAGACGAATGCCGCGAATGCCGACCTCCTGCGCCGCCTTGATATCCCCATCGGCGTCGCCGTAGAAGAGCTTCATCTGCTTATCCTTGAGCCACTGCACCTTGGTGTTCTGGCCCGGCTGATCACCGGCAAAGATCACCGGATTGAGCTGGTCGGCCGGAATATTCATGGTCTGCTGCAGGGTCTGGCTCACGGTTTCGGTCTTGGTGGCCGAGCGGCCGGTGACGAAATAGATGTGGTCACCGCGCTTGAGATGCATGGCGATGAGCGCCTTGCCCACCTCTTTCGGCATGCTGAATGCATCCCAGCCGTTATTCATCTTCTCCCAGAAGGCGGGGTTCTTCAGATAGCTCTCGTCGTTGGGTGAGAACTCCTGCTTGCCGCGATAAAAACCCGGGCTGGAGAAGAGCAGGGTATCGTCGATATCAAACCCGACTGCCATCGGGGGCAGGCCATCCAGACTCTTGGCAATCTGCTCCACCGACACCCAGTGGATCGGCGCCTGCTGGGCCAGAGTGACGGTGGTGACACCGGCAGGGATAGGCTGAACGGTAGCGGCTTGACCCGCCACGGCAGGCTGAGAGAGGGCGGCAGCCAGCAAGGAGGCAAGCAGCGCCGGACGAGAGATGTGTTTCATAAGGCAGGTTGTCATCTTCAATCAAAAGAGGGGGCCAATAGTGCCCCCATCCCGCCCTTCAAATCTGTGAAAGCTCCTGCAAAAGGGAGCATTTGACGCCCGATAATTAATCCTAGATTGGCAGCAGATCGGTAAAGACAAAGCCGTCGCGCACCACTGTCTCGCCGACCCGAATGCCGAGCGGACGGGAGAACATGGGGCCATCATAGGCCAGGGTGTGAAACTCGCCGTTCTCGCCGCACGGATCGACCCCCTCCGGCAGCGCCGCCAGCAGTGCCTCGTCAAAGTCGTGGCCCCCCAGGCTGGCATCCAGCTTGTTCGGGTCGAGAGCACTGATCCGCGCCTTCAACCCAGCGGCTACCATCTGCGGCGCCAGTTCACGGGTATTGCTGCCCCACAGCGGGAACAGTGGTTCGATGCCAGTGCCTGCCAGCTGCTTTTCACGGTAGGCGCGCACATCCTCGAGGAACAAGTCGCCAAAGGCCATATGGCGGATCCCTTGTGCCACCACATCGGCGATAAAGCCAGTCATGATGCGGGCGTAATCCTCGTTGCTGCAGGGCCAGGGCAGATCGATGGTGATGAGAGGCAGCCCGACGCAGGCGGCCTGCTCGGTCAACAGCTGCTTGCGCACCCCATGCATCGCTACCCGCTCGAATGCCTGATTGAGGGTGGTAAACAGCCCCACCACCTCGATGGCGGGATCTTGCCGCAACTGATGCAGTGCCCATGCGCAATCCTTGCCGCTGCTCCAGGAGAGCAGTACCCGTTTCTTTTCCATCATTCCTCCGCCAGCGGGGCATTCGGATTGCCCCAAAAAGATGCAAGACAGTGTTGCGAATTGCGCGATTTACACACAAGAGGCAGGCAGCATACTCTCGATCACCTGTATATGCCCCTTGCACGGGGTGACAATAACTAAAAAAACCGATGGGAAACATACGGATATGACCACAAGCACACAACAACACGATCACGCCCGCCCCCTCAATCGACAGGATTACAAAACCCTGAGTCTGGCTGCCCTCGGCGGTGCGCTGGAGTTTTACGACTTCATCATCTTCGTCTTCTTCGCCGTGGTCATCGGCGAGCTGTTCTTTCCGGCCGACATTCCTGAGTGGCTGCGCCAGTTCCAGACCTTCGGCATCTTCGCCGCCGGTTATCTGGCCCGCCCGCTTGGCGGCATCATCATGGCCCACTTTGGCGATCTCATCGGTCGCAAGCGGATGTTCACCCTCAGCATCATCATGATGGCGCTGCCGACCCTGTTGATCGGTCTGTTGCCGACTTATGCGGTACTCGGCATCGGCGCCCCCATCGCCCTGCTGGGACTGCGGATCCTGCAAGGCGCCGCCATCGGCGGTGAAGTGCCGGGCGCATGGGTGTTTGTCGCCGAGCACGTCCCTGCCCGTCGGGTCGGGGTCGCCTGCGGCACGCTCACGGCGGGATTGACGGCCGGCATCCTGCTCGGCTCCCTCATCGCGACTGCGGTCAACAAGAACCTGACCCCGGCCGAAGTGAGCGAGTGGGGCTGGCGAGTGCCCTTCCTGCTCGGTGGTATCTTCGGCATCGTCGCCATGTACCTGCGTCGCTGGTTGCACGAGACCCCGGTCTTCGCCGAGATGAAGGCCAACAAGACCCTGGCTGACGAACTGCCCCTCAAGTCGGTGCTGCGCAACCACAAGAGCAGCGTGGTGGTCTCCATGCTGCTCACCTGGCTGCTCTCCGCCGGTATCGTGGTGGTGATCCTGATGACCCCCACCTATCTGCAGAAGGTTTATGGCATCAGCCCGGCCGACGCCCTGACCGCCAACTCGCTGGCGATCGTTGCCCTGACCCTCGGCTGCATTGTCTATGGTCGACTGATCGACCTGCTGGGCAGCGGTCTCACCTTCATGTTCGGCTCCCTGCTGCTGGCTGGCTCCAGCTACGCCTTCTATCACGGTCTGGCGGCCGGTACGAGCCAGCTGGTGCCGCTCTACATGCTGGCGGGCTTTGCGGTCGGGATTGTCGGTGCCGTGCCTTACGTGATGGTCAACGCTTTCCCGCCGGTGGTGCGCTTCTCCGGTCTGTCGTTCTCCTACAACGTGGCCTACGCCATCTTCGGCGGCCTCACCCCGATGGCGGTAACCCTCTGGATGAAGAGCGACATGCTTGCCCCCTCCCACTATGTGGTGAGTCTGTCGGTGCTGGGTTTTGCCATCGGCCTCTGGCTCTGGTTCCAGCAACGGGCCATCCGACAACAGCAAGCGCCGCAAGCGGCTTGACCCGAACAACAAGCCCCGGTAACTGCCGGGGCTTTTTTGTACTGCTTATGTTCAGTTTCGCCAGCATAAGATAGCCTCCCTCTTGAGTCAGGTGACCACCTGGATCAAGGTATTTCCATTCATCCCTGCTACCCGAGGCTCAACATGTTCTTTCAGGTCGTATTTCTCGCCTTGCTGGCGCTGCTGCCCATGGTCAATCCCCCCACCACAGCCACCCTGTTGCTGGGGCTGAGCAAGGGGATGTCGCGCGAACACGTGCGCCGTCAGGTCAATATGGCGGCCATCTATCTGTTCTGCACCCTCTGCATCACCTTCTTTATCGGATCTTCGATTCTGGATCTGTTCGGGATCTCCATCCCGGGTTTGCGCCTGGCCGGGGGGCTCATCATCGGCTTTATCGGCTTTCGCATGCTGTTCCCCGCCCCCAGCCAGCAGAGCGGGGTCGATATCAACCAGAGCATCGCCTTCGTACCACTCACCATGCCCAGCATGTGCGGGCCGGGCACCATGGCGCTGGTAATAAGCGGGGCAGCCCAGATTGCCGAGCTGCCTGACGAGTACAACCGCCTCACTATCTATGGCGCCATGGTCACTGCATTTGCCCTGATGAGCCTGATCAGCTGGGGAGTATTGAAGCTGGCGGATCCGGTCTGCAAGATCCTTGGCGCCACCGGCATCGATGCCATGACCCGCATCATGGGCTTCCTGCTGGTCTGCATGGGTATGCAGTTTTGCATCAACGGCATCAAGGAAGTGGCACAGGATCCGGTCTTCCACGGCGGCCAGACCATGCAAACCGCACCGGCGCTACCGCAGGCTTCCGGCACGTTTGATCAGTTGCCGCAAAAGCCCGCCAGCTCTGATTGAAAACGGTATCAAAAAGTCCCTGACGATCTGCACTGATCTTGTTCCTGATCATGTTACTGACACAAAAATGGGTTAGTTTGTTTTTTATACAGACTTTATTCAGACGGACGCTGATAGGTTTGTTGATGAATACCCACTCAACTTCAGGAGAGTATGCAGATGGACAAGATGCTGACCGAAATAGGGAGCCATAGCCTGTTTCACGAGTACCTGAACGTGGTTGGGATTGCGAGCCCATCCCTCGCCAAGATTGAGCAACACTGGGAATATAAAAAGCGGGAGCAGCTGGTCGCCAAAATCCAGATCGATAAGCAGGGCAATGCCCGTTACTTCATCGATGCTCGCGCCATATCCATCAACTGATACCGAATAACCAGCCAGCCCCGGTCCACTGACCGGGGCTTTTTGTAATCTGAGCTCCCATACTCCCCGACCCGCTGCATCGCTGTTGTTGCACGAAAAGCCTGTCTGTTTTTTGTACAGCACTCATTCAGCTCGACATGGCTATCTTGTATCTGCCCCCCTTGTTCCAGAAGAGTGCCCATATGACCAAGATGCTGACCGAAATCGGCAGTCATAGCCTGTTTCACGAATACCTGAATGTGCTCGGCATAGCCAATCCAGCCCTTGCCAACATAGAACAACTGTGGGAACACCGGCAGCAAGAGAGGCTGCTCGCCAAAATCCAGATCGACAAACAGGGCAAGGCCCGTTACTTCATCGACGCCCGCGCCATCTCGGTCAATTAACACCGATGATTCTGCAAGCCCCGGCCTACTGACCGGGGCTTTTTGTTGCATGCCCATCAAGCAGGCTAGCCAATCCCCCTGTCATCTTCGCTCTTGTATCTGTACGCCTCTTCAGGAATTTTAATTACAAAAAGAAAAAATTAACGGAATAATTAATTATGCGATAGCGATCTCATAATAAAAATCAAAAATCGAGCATGATAGCCAGCATCAAGAAAGATGATGTACGCCGGGGATGGCGACGACCTGAAGTAGAGGAAGCGATGACCATTGACCTATCAAGCATGATTACTGAAACCCGCAATCCAGCCAGCATCGAGATCGATCAGCTCCCGACGCTGGATATGCTGCGGATCATCAATCAAGAAGATCAACACGTAGCAGTGGCTGTAGGCCGACTGCTGCCCGAGATCGCCAAGGCGGTCGATGCTATTGCTGCGGCATTTGGCAAAGGCGGCCGCTTGATCTACATCGGGGCAGGCACCTCCGGGCGCCTCGGCATTCTGGATGCCAGCGAATGCCCACCCACCTACGGTGTCTCTGCCGAACGGGTCATCGGCCTGATTGCCGGGGGCCACAAGGCCATACTGCAGGCGGTGGAGAATGCCGAAGACGATGCAGAACTCGGTGCCAACGATCTTAAAAACATCCACTTCAGTGCCAACGATGTACTGGTGGGTATCGCAGCCAGCGGGCGAACCCCCTATGTGCTGGGCGCCATGCAGTATGCCAGGAGCCTGGGTGCCACAGTGTGCAGCATCAGCTGCAACCCGGGCAGCCCGCTCGCCAAAGCGGCCGACATAAGCATGGTCGCCGTGGTCGGACCCGAGATAGTGACCGGCTCCTCCCGCATGAAAGCGGGCACAGCCCAGAAGCTGATCCTCAATATGCTCTCGACCGGTGCCATGATCCGCACCGGCAAGGTCTACGGCAATCTGATGGTAGATGTGGAGGCGACCAACGCCAAACTGGTGGAACGCCAGAAGCGCATCGTCATGGAAGCAACCGAATGTGACCGTGGCACGGCCGAGCAGGCTCTTGCCGCCGCGGATAGCCACTGCAAGACCGCCATCGTAATGATCCTGGCCAATATCTCCGCCAGCGAAGCACGAGAGCGGCTGAAAAGCAGCGGCGGCTTTATCAGCAAATGCACAGATTAATCGGCCGACCGCACATTGGCCGCGCCAGCAATGGCGACAGGATAACAACATAAGCGGGGGCATCCGCCCCCTCACATCAGACTGACCGGGTTCTTTATGGCAAAAATAACTGATTCCATGATTGGCCAGATCATCCAGGCCATCGGCGGCCGGGATAACATCACCAACTGTGGCCACTGCATGACCCGCTTGCGGCTGAGCCTGGCGGACAGCCTGCATGCCGATCGCGATACTATCAAACGGATCGCCGGGGTGATGGGGGTGATTGAAAGCGACAACCAGTTCCAGATCGTGCTTGGTCCGGGCAAAGCCCAGACCGCCTGCGAAATGATGAACGGTATGCTGAGTACGGACGCTGGCATCCTCACCGCCCCCCGTCCGCAACCTGCGGATCTTGGCGACATCGCCGCCGCCAACAAGCAGGCGCTGAAGCAGAAGCAGAGCAGTGCGGCGCACCGCTTCCTGGCCAAGTTTGCCACCATTTTCACTCCGCTGATCCCCGGTTTTATCGCTGCGGGTCTGCTGCTCGGCTGTGCCACCCTGATCGAACAGACCCTGTTGCTGGAAGGACAGCAGACAGGGGGCATGCTGGCCGAATTCGTCGGCTACATGAAGCTCTTCAGCAAGGGACTGTTCAGCTTCCTCAGCATCCTGATCGGCTACAACGCCCAGAAGGCGTTTGGTGGCTCCGGCGTCAACGGTGCCATCATCGCCTCTCTGTTTGTCATGGGTTATGACCCTCAGGCCAGCAGCGGCATCTACTCCGGTATCACCGACTTCTTCGGCCATCAGATCGATCCCCGCGGCAACATCATCGGCGTGCTGATCGCCTGCATCATAGGCGCCTCGGTTGAGCGCCAGGTTCGCCGCTACATGCCGGACAGTCTGGATATGATCCTCACTTCCTGCATCACCCTGCTGATCATGGGAGCCGTCACCTTTATCCTGATCATGCCCCTCGGCGTGCAGCTCTATAACGGCATGTCCTGGCTCTTCATCAACCTCAATGGCAACCCGTTCGGTACCGCTATTCTGGCTGGCCTGTTCCTCATCTCGGTGATGTTTGGCATCCACCAGGGGTTCGTTCCCGTCTACTTTGCGCTGATGGATGCCCAGGGCTTCAACTCCCTGTTTCCTATCCTGGCGCTGGCCGGTGCCGGACAGGTAGGGGCTGCGCTGGCGCTCTACAGCCGGGCAGGCAAGGATTCCCTACTGCGCACTCAGGTGAAGGGCACCATCATTCCGGGCATTCTGGGGGTCGGTGAGCCGCTCATCTACGGCGTCACCCTGCCGCGGGTCAAACCCTTTATCACGGCCTGCTGCGGTGGTTCGCTGGGGGGCTTCGTGGTTGGCCTGATCTCCTGGCTGGGTCTGCCGGTCGGCCTCAACACCGTCTTTGGCCCCTCCGGTATCGTCGCCCTGCCGCTGATGACCTCCGCCCAGGGGATCTTCCCCGGCATGATGGTCTATGCGGTCGGCCTCGCCGTTGCCTACCTCGGCGGCTACCTCTTCACCCTGATGTTCGGCTGCAAGAACGTCGATCTGAGTTAATCCCTCCTCCGGATTTCTAGCCAAGGTCTGGCCCCGAGCAATCGGGGTCATGGCCGAACTCATCCCGGCTCTGGCACAGAGCCCGTACAGGAACGATAAAAAATGAAAAAATCCATGCTTGCTCTGGTTCTTCCCGCACTGCTCGGCACAGGTTCCGCTCATGCGGCCGTCATCTATCAGGCTGACAATGGCTCCAACGTCGACCTCTACGGCCGTCTTGGCTTCAATATTTCCGACAAGAAGAGCGGCAATGATCAGGGTGACTTCGATGGCCGTATCGGCTTTACCGCCCGTCAGACCGTCAATGACGATGTCGCAGTGATCGGCATGGCGCAATATCAGGTCAATGCAGCCGAATACGCCAACAACGTGCAGAAGAACAGCAGCGATCTCACCGCCCGTTACGTCTGGGCAGGGATTGATGGTGGTCAGTGGGGCAAGGTGACCGGCGGGCGCGTCTCTTCCGGCCTCATCATGTTCACCGATATCGGCGATGTGTTTGCCGCCTCCGACGTCTCCATGGCCCGTCAGGCCAACAAGGTGGACTCCACCGCCGTGCAGGTGTTCCGTCAGGATGGCACCCTGCAGTACCAGAACACCCTCGGCAATCTGGATCTCTCGCTCGCCTACATCCTCGGCAACAGCACTTCGGATCTCGATTACGGCTACAACGGTGCCCTGCGCTACACCTTCGATCTGGGCAGTGCCGGCAAACTGGCTCCGGTCGTGGCGTATCAGCAGACCAAAGCCGCCCAGAGCAGTGGCAGCAAGGTCGATCCCAATGCCGATGAGTATCGCTTCGCCGGGATTGGTACCCGCTACTATCTCGGCCCTCTGATGTTGGGTGCCCTCTATAGCAAGGATCAGGTGACCTATCGCGACGGCCGTGCCGACAGTGAAGACAAGGTGTGGGAACTGACCGCTGTGTATGACATCAACCAGAAGTGGGGGGCCCGCGCAGGCTATCGTCACCTCGTCAACGAGGGTGGCGACCAGATGGCACTGCGCGATACTACGCTGGAGCTGCAATACAAGCTCACCCCGCGATCTTCCCTCTACAGCGCCTATGTGATCCGCAATGGTGAAGATGGTCTGGCTGGTAGCACCATCACCAGCTTTGGTGGCAGCAGCAACAGCGAGAGCTTCTACCACCTCGGCCTGCGCTACGAATTCTGATCTGGTTGCCGGCCTGCGGGCCGGCTCCTTTATGGAGTCTTATGATGGCACGATCCTCCCTGCTCTCTCCCCTACTATTATCCCCCCTGTTTGCCCTGCTGCTCAGCGTACCGGCACAGGCGGCCCGGCTGGAGCTGGCCGATACCCTCACCCTGCTCGCCTCGCCACAGGGCAAACCCTCGGCCTTCACCCGGACCATTGAGCTCCCGGCGGGAGAGTCCCGACTGCTGGTGCGCTTTGACAGCCCAAGTGACCCTCGATCCACCAACGAGAGCCCGGGACGCGTGACCTCAGCTCCTCTGCTGGTCACCCTTACAGCACCAGCACAAGGGACGCTGCAACTGACCACCCCGGTGCTGACCAGCCCCTCGGCTATCCGCCAGTTTGCCGCCAGCCCGACCCTGCTGCTGAGTGACGACAAGGGCATATCACAGCCGCTGACACTACAAGCCCTGCCACGCAGCCAGGATGGTCTGGGCACCGATTACCAGGCCCTGCTGGCGAGCCATACACCAACAGCAAGTCCGCCCCCCATTTTCGCAACACAAGCCGCAACTACCATTCATACCGCTTCGGCACTTACGCCGGAGCAGGCGGATGCCACCCTGCGGGAACTCTATCTGGCGGCCGATGCCAAGCGGCGTAAAGCCTTTATCCGCTGGGCCCTTGACCTCTAGCAGACAACAAAAAACCACCTGTTCAGGTGGTTTTTTGTTGTACGGATGATACAGAGGCAGAGCCGACCTCACTCCTTGTTGAGTCGGTCGATGGCATCCCGGGTACCGTCAATCAGTGCCCAGGCTCGCTCGTCTCTGCGCTGCACCAGGCCGAGGAACAGGATGTCGGTAATGGTGTTCTGGGCGGTACGTGAGGAGATGGAAGAGATACGCAACTCGTTCTCCTCCGCCACCGTATCCAGCACCATGTCGGCCATCTGGCGCAACTGGGTTTGCCGGAACGAAGTCACGGCAATCAGGGTGGCACCATTGCGCTTGGCCAGCTCGGCCGCCGCCAGCACATCACGGCTGGCGCCAGAATAGGAGATGACCAGTTGCACATCACCCGGCCCCAGGGTCTGGGCGATGGAGATCTGCACATGGCTATCCTGGGCAAACAGGGTAGTTACGCCGATCTTGAGCAACTTGTACCAGAGATCCTTGGCAGTCAGTGCCGAACCGCCAATCCCCACCAGCTGCACCCGCCCGGCGCCATCTATGGTATCGAGTACCTGCTTCAGCAGAGCACTGTCGAGGGCCTGAGTGGTCTCGACGATGGAGTTGATCTTCTCCTGCGCCAGCTTCTTGGCCATGGTCTCCAGATCATCGTCCCGCCCGATGCCATTGTAGAGATCACCGACATTGTCGGTCTTGATGGCATGCTTGCGCCCCAGATCCTCGCTAACCGCCAGCTTGAAGGCGGTGAAGCCCTTGAACCCGATCTTCTGGGTGAACTTCACTATGCTCGACTGGCTCACCTCCGCCTGCTGGGCCAGCTCCTGGGAGGAGAAGCGAGTCACCTGCTCCGGGCAGGAGAGGATGTAATCGGCAATCTTGAGCTCGCTAGGAGAGAGCTGGCTCCGGATATTGGATATTTTCGACAGGGTAAGCATGATTTCTCTCTGTTCTTGTGCTGCGTCGAGGCTTACTGGGTGCCACCCACGGTGAGTTGATCCAGTTTAAGGGTGGGCTGGCCGACACCGACCGGCACGCTCTGCCCCTCCTTGCCGCAGATGCCGACCCCGCGATCCAGCGCCAGGTCGCTCCCCACCATGGAGACCTGGCTCATCGCCTCGGGGCCGTTGCCGATCAGGGTCGCCCCCTTGATGGGGGCAGTGATCTTGCCATCCTCGATGAGGTAAGCCTCGGAGGCGGAGAAGACAAACTTGCCGGAGGTGATGTCCACCTGACCGCCACCGAAGTTGGGGGCATAGATGCCCTTCTTCACCGAGGCGATGATCTCGGCCGGATCGTACTGACCCGCCAACATGTAGGTGTTGGTCATGCGCGGCATCGGCATGGCAGCGTAGGATTCGCGGCGCCCGTTGCCGGTGAGTGGCACACCCATCAGGCGGGCGTTCTGCTTGTCTTGCAGATAGCCCTTGAGGATACCGTTCTCGATCAGCACGTTGTAGCCACCCGGCGTCCCCTCGTCATCTATGCTGACGGAGCCACGCCGACCCGGCAGGGTGCCGTCATCGACGATGGTGCAGAGCTTGGAGGCCACCTGCTCGCCGATGCGACCGGCAAATGCGGAAGAGCCCTTGCGGTTGAAATCGCCCTCCAGACCGTGACCCACCGCCTCATGCAGCAGCACACCAGGCCAGCCGGCACCCAGCACCACCGGCATGGTGCCGGCTGGCGCGTCGATGGCTTCCAGATTGACCAGCGCCTGACGCACCGCTTCACGCACATAGCCAAAAGCGCGGCTCTCCAGCCCGTCCAGTTCGAGGAACCAGTCGTAACCAAAGCGGCCACCGCCACCGGCACTGCCACGCTCGCGGCGATCCCCCTTCTCGGCGATCACGGTCACCGACAGCCGCACCAGCGGACGCACATCAGCGGCCAGGGTGCCGTCGGTGGCGGCCACCAGCACCTCTTCGTAGACGCCGCTGATGGAGGCCATCACCTGATTGATGGCGGGATCCAGACTTCTGGCGAACTTGTCCATCTGCTCCAGTAGGGCGATCTTCTGGTGCTTGTCGAGGGTCTGCAGCGGATCCATGGCCGGATAGAGCAGGTTCGCTTCGGTGCGAGTCCACGCCTTCACCTTGCCGTGAGCACCTGCGGCGGCGATGCCGCGAGCGGCAGTCACCGACTGTTGCAGCGCCAGCAGGCTCAGCTCGTCCGAGTAGGCGAAACCGGTCTTCTCGCCGCTGACGGCGCGCACCCCGACCCCCTGATCGATGTTGTAGCTGCCATCCTTGACGATGCCATCTTCCAGCATCCAGGACTCGTGCCAGCTGCGCTGGAAATAGAGATCGCCGAACTCCACCTGATGGCTCATCAGGCTGCCGAGCAGCTGCTGCAGGCGCCCTTCGTCGAGGTCGTTCGGGGCCAACAGGGAGGCACTAACCTGGCTCAATAGACTCAATCTTCTTCTCCACTCTCGTAACGAGCTGTTTTAAATCGTCTTGCCGACGGGTTGGCAACAAGCCACACCATCACAACAAACGGGCATGCTCCAGCACGGGCAAACGGCTGCGTTTCAATTTTTCACCACACCATCAGAGCAAACGGGCGTGTTGCAGCACTGGCATGGTGCGTTTCAATTCGTCGATAAGCCCGGGCTCCATCTTCGCCAGCACGGTACCGCACCCGGACTCTTTGCTGGCCAGCACCCGGCCCCAGGGGTCGATCACCATGCTGTGGCCCCAGGTCTGGCGCCCCGTTTCGTGAGTGCCGCCCTGATTGGCCGCGACTACGTAGCACTGGTTTTCGATGGCGCGAGCCCGCAGCAGCGGCTCCCAGTGCGCCTCGCCGGTCACGGCGGTAAAGGCGGCAGGCACCAGCAGCACGCGAGCTCCAGCTCGGGTCAACTGGCGGTAGAGCTCGGGAAAGCGCAAATCATAACAGATCGAGAGGCCGAGGGGACCAAACGGGGAGTCCACCAGCACAGGTGCATCCCCCGGGCTGAAGGTCTCCGACTCCCGATAGCGGCCGTGATTGTCCGCCACATCCACGTCGAACAGGTGGATCTTGTGGTAGTGGCCCCTGAGCTCACCGCTTGGGTCAAACACCAGCGAGCTTGTGTGGATATGGTCGGAACCTTCGATGGTGGTCGGCACAGCCCCGGCCACCAGCCAGATGCCGTAATCTCGTGCCCATTCGGCCAGCTGCTGCTGGATTGGGCCCTCACCTATGGTCTCGGCCCCATCCAGATAACCCTGCCGCTCGCCAAACAGGGCAAAGTTCTCCGGCAACAGCACCAGCAGCGGCCGCTCTTTGGGCAAGGCGGCCAGCTCGGCGGCGATCTGCTCCCGGTTATCCTGCCAGTGACGGCCAGATACCAGCTGTATTGCGACTAACCACATGACTCTCTCCTTGTCGCTTGGGCCATCAGATGGTGACAGCATCACCCGCCTGCAGGGTGTAATCCAGCACTATGATGCGCGCCAGCACCGGGCGAAAGATGGCCTTGAGGGCATCGTGATCAGGATGGGGCATATAGCGCTGGCGGGCAGCCTCGTCGGCAAAGGTCATCAGCACGGTGTGGGTAAAACCGTCATCCCTCCCCTCCGGGCTGTCATTCTCACCCCACTCCACAGCAGTCACACCGCTGACCTGATGCGGAATGGCGAGAAAGGCGGTACGCACCGCATCTATCTGGGCAGGCTTGGTGTCCGGCTTGAAGGCGATCAGCAGGATATGTCGGATCATGGCTCACTCCTTGTGATGGTGCCGGGCCGCTCGTTCAGCGCTGAGCAGGCCCCGCGTGTTTGGGGCTCAGCAGGAAAGGGGTCACCTCTTGCGTTGGCAGGCTGGGAGCAACGGCGTCGACCGCCTCTTTCTGCTGCTGGTTGAGCTTGATGCGTGCGCGATCGCGCCCCGCCTCAATCAGCTTGGGTGCGTCGAGCGGGCCCGAGATACGAAAGTCGATGCGGGTCACCACATCCACCACCGGCTCCAGCAGTTTGGAGAGGGCCAGCACATAGAGACCCGTGATCGGCGTGATGGAAAAGGCCGCCACCACCGGCAGGGTGCCACCCAGGTTCGGGGAAAAGCTCAGCTCGTAGTCGAGCCGCCAGCGCACCAAATCGGCGATCCCCTCGCCGCGCAGATTGCCTGCAGCCCCCTTCATATAGAAATCATTGTTGCTGACCTGCCCCTGCTTGATGGTGGCAGAAGCAGACATGGATTCGAAGTAGAAACCCTTGTCGAACACATCGCGAAAATCGAGGCGCAGCTTGCGCAGCAGGGAGTCGAGACTGAGCAGGGAGAGCAGCCGTGCGCCCTTGTCGTTGACCTCCCGCAGGGTGCCCCCCTCCAGCTGATAGTTGGCACTCCCCCCCAGAGTCGGCAGACTCGGGCGATAGGGCACATCCTGCCAGTTGAGATCAAAGGCGAGGGAGCCGGGGGCATCACCGATGGGCGAGGTGTAGCCGAGCCGCTTGAGCAGCAGCTCGCTGTTGTTGCTGGTCAGCTTGCCACGGGCCCGCGTCTCCATCCGGTTGCCATCGGCCAGCCAGTCGACGCTGCCGGCAAGCTGACTGCCTGCCAACCGCATATCCAGCCCCTTGAGAGTCACCTTGTTGGCGCCCGGCAGCAGCTCGCCTTTCACTTCGCCAAGCGGCAACTCGCCAAAGCGGCAATCGACACAGCTGAATGTCAGCCAGGGAATCGAAGCCATGATGGCGTTATCCTGCTTCGCATCGGGATCCGGGCTGAGATCCGAACTCTTGCCGGACCAGTAGATGCGGGCAAACTTGGCATCCACCGGACGGTTGGCCACTGCGGGCAGGCGGATCACCCCCATCACATCGGGGCTATCGATCATCACTTCGGTCGCCTGATTGGTCGGTCCCACGGTGAAACGCGCCGCCTTGAGGGTGGCACTGCCGATATAGGCACGGGCCAGCTGCCCATCCACCCACCACTCCTGTGGCAGGAAGGCAGGGCCGACTACCGCATTACCGGTCTGGTTCTGCGCTGGCAGCCATTGCTTGAGTCGCGCCAGCCAGCCGCCCACATCGGCCTCCTGCTGGTTGATGGCAAGCAACATGGGGGCATCGCGCATTACCCGGGCACCCGGTTGGCCTATATCAACCCGCACCCGACTGAGATAAGGCACCCCCTCGCCGTAGACCAGCCGGGTCTGCATATCCACATCAGCCCCCAGCACGGCGCGAATGTCGGCGCTGCCATCCCGGCCACGGGCGATCACCTTGAGCGGCAGCCGGCTGGCGCTGCTCTTGGCCAGCGGCAGCGGCAGATCCAGCCCCATCCCCTGCAGGTTGGAGTCGAGCGCCAGCTGGAAGCTGAACGGCTTGCTCTCGGGCAAGATCAACTCGAGCTTGCCGCCCCAGTTGCTGCGGCCGTTGAGGATACCGTACGAAGAGATGGCGGCGGGTTGGCGGCGGCTATCCCATTGCCCCTTGAAATCGAGGTCGACCTGATAGTGATCCGGATGCTGGCGCCCCTGATAGTCGAGGGTCAGCGGCTGGTTCCACAGGCTCGCCTTGAGGTTGCTGAAACGGGTCTGCTGGTTGTCATACTCGAGGCGCCCCTGCACCTTCTCCAGCGGCAGATCCAGACTGGCGACCCGCACCTTGTTGTTGCTGAAGGTGGCATCGCCACTCGCCTTCACCTCACTCTCGCCATCGAGAGGAATATCGAGCTTGACCGATCCTGCCATCGGGCCACGGATCTCGATCTCCCGCAGCGCCTGTCCCACCGAACTGCCCAGCGGGGAGTCCTGCAGGTAGTCGCTGATGGCCTTACCCTCCCCCTGCACCTTGGCATCCACATAGAGGTGGGCGCCTGGGGAGAGATCCGGGATCCAGGCATGCACCGAGTCGGAGCTCGCCTTGCCAAGTCGGGTGGAGCGGCTGCGCATATCGAGGCCGGCATTCTGGAACAAGAGATCGATCTGCAGGTCGGTGAGCGGTTGCCAACCAGGGAAGAACTCGTAGGTGGCCCGCTCCAGCGGCACCGCCACCTGGAAGATGCCATCACCTTTCTCATAAGGGAAATCCCGAAACTCCCCATACCAGAGCAGGTCGGCCCCCTTGGCCTTGCCCCCCTTGATGGCGCCGCTCAGGTAATCCACCAGCCCCTTGTCCATCGCCTGCAGCGGGAAGTAGCGATCCGCATGGCCCGCATTCTTCACATCGATGCGACCGGTCAGGGCGAGGAAAGGGTGCTCGAACAGATCGAGGCGGAAACGGCTGGACAGGGTCAGATCCGGGTTATCCAGCGCGATATCCTGCCCGTACAGCACCCAGCCCTGTTCCTCGCGCCACCAGTCGAGGCGGGCCGAGAAGTTGTCGACCGGGATCGGCATCTTGAAGTGACGGGCGGGATCCACTTTGTCGTTTGCCAGCGCCACTCTGGCGCTGCCCCCCTTGGGGGTGAGCCAGAATTCACCGTTGAGATCCTGCATCCCGGGCACGTCGTGCCAGGCATTGAGGCTCACATTGACGATCTCGCCGCTGAGGGATATATCCTGCCACCCGGCATCCGCCTGCAGGGTCAAATCTGTCAGCTTGCCCTTGGGTTTGGTCTGCTTGAGCAGCTCGCTCTGGGCAGGATAAATCGCGGAGACCAGCTGGCTCAGCTGGGCAAGCTGGTCGAGATCGATCTGCGGCACATAGCCCTGCACCCGCTCACCGATCCGCTCCAGCTGCAACCGGCTGTGCAGCCAGGGTTTACCATCCAGCTTGAAGGTGACGCCATGGCTGGCCAGTTGCCAGTTTTCACCATCGCGGCGTAGCTGAACCTTGCCGCCATCGAGGCCGAAACGGTGCATCTCCCCTTTCTTGGGATCCTTCCAGATCAGGTAGTTGTTGCCAAATGCCAGTAGGGTATTGCCCAGCTTGCCGCTGTCAAACTCGCTCCAGAGCTGGAAATCGAGCTGCCCGGCCACCTTGGGTTCACCAGCATGGATCCTGGCGAGGGTCGGGGTAATATCGAGCTGGCGGGCACCCAGATAGAGCTGCCCCTTGAGGCGATCGAGCCGATCTTGTGGCGTATCTACATCGAGTATCAGGTCCAGGGTGCTCTCGCCTACCCCGTTGATGAGATAGGCCTTACCGACCCCCTGATGGCGCTTGCCACGATTCTGCCAGCGCAGTTGGGCAATATCGAGTGCTCGCATGTCGCCCAGTGCGGTGGTGACATTGAGCCGGGTGTTATGGATGTCAAAGGTGGAGAGCTGGGTCAGCAGAAAGCGCAGCAGGGCGCCCTGCTGGGGATCGCCGGAAGGGCTGTCGTCAGCCGGTTGGCGCAAGTCGAGGGTGATATCGCCATCGCTGAGGATCAGCTCGCCAAACACCGGCTTTAGCTCGTTAATAGTGCGCCAGAAGTCGAGATGCACCCAGGCCTTGCCGAGCTTGACGGTATAGCGTTTGGAGTCGGGGGCAACGGCGAGCTGTTGCAGTTCGAGGGCCGGGCCTGATTGTGTCCAGCTCAGTCCAATTTGATCGACGCTGACCTTGATTTGCGAATCGCCGAGCAGAGTGTGGATAAGGCTCTCTCGATACTGATTCAGCAAAGGGCCCCCGACCCGCACCAGGGTGACCAGCATGGCCAGCAGTACGAACAGGACCCCCAGGGCTAACCAGCCCCGACTCAGCCAGCGATAGACCAATTACATCATCACCACGTCGAACTGCTCCTGGCCGCAGAGAGGCTCGCTCACCACCCGCACCTGCTTGCCGATAAACACTTCCAGCTCCGCCAGACTGTGGGACTCCTCGCCATGGAGATAGTCGGCTACGGCAGGGGCTGCGTAGACGGTGAACTGATCTGCATCGTAGGCACGGTTGACCCGGATGATCTCCCGCAGGATCTCGAAGCAGACCGACTCCACCGTCTTGACCCGGCCGCGTCCCTTGCACTCGGGACACTCGGAGCAGAGCACATGCTCCAGACTCTCGCGGGTGCGCTTGCGGGTCATCTCCACCAGGCCCAGCTGGGAGAAGCCGTTGACGTTGGTCTTGGCGCGATCCTTTGAGAGCGCCTGCTCCAGACTGTGCAGCACCCGGCGGCGGTGATCTTCCGACTGCATGTCGATGAAGTCGATGATGATGATGCCACCGAGGTTGCGCAGGCGCAGATGACGAGCGATGGCTGCCGTCGCCTCGACGTTGGTATTGAAGATGGTCTCTTCCAGATTACGATGGCCGACAAAGGCGCCGGTGTTGATATCCACCGTGGTCATGGCTTCGGTCTGGTCGATGATGAGGTAGCCGCCGGATTTCAGCTCCACCTTGCGCTCCAGCGCCCGCTGGATCTCGTTCTCCACATCGTAGAGATCGAAGATCGGTGACTCGCCGGGGTAGTACTCCAGTTTGCTGGCCAGCTCCGGCACATACTCTTCGGTGAAGCGCTTGAGCTGATCGAAGCTCTGGCGGGAGTCAACGCGGATCTTGTCGAGTTCTGCGCCGACGAAATCGCGCACCACCCGGAATGCCAGACTGGGATCCTCGTAGAGGATCTTGCAGGGGGGATACTTCTGCTTGCGCTCGAGGATCTTGCGCCACAGCCGCTTGAGGAAGGCGGCATCCTGCTCCAGCTCCTGCTCCCCCACCCCTTCGGCGGCGGTACGGATGATGTAGCCACCCAGCTCATCCACATAGCCAGCTACGGTGCGCTTGAGGCGCTCCCGCTCCGCTTCGGACTCGATTCGCTGGGAGACGCCGACGTGAGCGCTGCCCGGCATAAAGACCAGATAGCGGGAAGGCAAGGTGATATCGGTGGTGAGACGGGCACCCTTGGTACCCAGCGGGTCTTTCACCACCTGCACCATGATGTCCTGCCCCTGACGCACCAGCTCGGCGATATTGCCGACCTGGAACTGCTCCTTCTCCTTCACAGCCACACACTCGGTATGGGGCACAATATCGGAGGCGTGTAAAAAGGCCGCCTTGTCCATACCGATATCGACGAAAGCCGCCTGCATGCCCGGGAGCACCCGGCTGATCTTGCCTTTGTAGATGTTGCCGACAATGCCGCGTTTGGCCTGACGCTCTACATGCACTTCCTGCAGCAGACCGTTTTCGACCAGAGCGACCCGGGTTTCGGAGGGGGTAACGTTAACCAGCAGTTCTACCGACATAACTAACCTTGCCTGTTCCAGTTTTGAATTCTTATACAGCCAATCCGGTACAACGCGCGCAAGGAAGAACGCAGCAGAGCACAGCTGACGGAAAATTACTTGTGTTGTTCCAGATGCTGCTTGATCAATAGATCCGTCTCCAGCAGCGGCAGGCCGACCACGGCGCTATAGCTGCCTTCGATGCGACTGACAAACTTGCCGGCAATCCCCTGAATGCCGTAGGCCCCGGCCTTGTCACAGGGCTCTCCGGTTTGCCAGTAGGCCTCAATCTCGGCCTCGTCCAGCTTGCGAAACGCCACGTTGGTGGTGACCAGTCGCACATCGCAGCGCTCGGGGGTGGCCAGCGCCACCGCGGTCATCACCTGATGTACCTTGCCGGAGAGCGCCTCCAGCATATCCTTGGCATCGAGCAGATCGGACGGTTTCTCCAGCACCCGATCCCCCAGCACCACTATGGTGTCGGCACCCAACACCGGCAACGCCGTCGGCGCACACGCCACACCAGCCATCGCCTTGTCGCGGGCGAGACGGCAGACATAATCCTGCGGTTTCTCCCCCTCTTCCCGTTGCTCCGGCACATCCAGTTTCAGCACATCAAAACGATAGCCAAGCTGGGCCAACAGTTCGCGACGACGGGGGGAACCCGATGCAAGATAGAGTTGCAGTTCGTTGTTTTTGCTCATATTTACCTGATATTGAAGCGGCGCCGCACTTTGCGCAACACCAGAAACACCCAGGGCCATATTAGCATCGTCGTCAACGTCGACCAAAAGTAGGCGAAGTTGAGGCTGGCCCGGCTAAACAGGTGTTCGGCCCAGAACACCGTCAGCTTGCCTACCAGCGACAGCCCACCGATGATCAGGGCCTGCTGCCAGAGGGAGAAGTTGCGGATCTTCTGGAACTGGAATGCTGCCAGATAGGTGGTGATGGCCATCGCCATGGCCCGCACGCCGAGGGTGCTGCCAAGCAGCACATCCAGCAGCAGGCCGGCCACCCAGGCGGTGCCGACGTTGGTCCGGTGCGGCAACGCCAGTGCCCAGTAAATGAGCACCATGGCCAGCCAGTCCGGACGAAATGGATCAAATTCGAAAGGAAGCGGCAGGATCGACAGGCTCAAAGCCAGCAGGATCGAAATCCAGATCCAGATCCTGCCGCTGGCGGGTTGCAGCATCAGCGAGTGGCTCCTGCGGCGGAGGCAGCCGTTGCCACCCGTTCGCCATTCTCATCATCGTGTACTTCGGGTTTCTTGTCGGTCCACAGCAGCAGCAGATAACGCAGTCTGTCCAGCTCCACCAGCGGCTTGGCCTCGACCTGGGCGAAGGGCTTGCCCTCCACATATTCAGAGCGGGTCACGGTCGCCACCGGATAGCCTTCCGGGAAGCGGCCACCCAGACCCGAGGTGACCAGCAGGTCACCCACCTGAATATCGGTGTTGCGCGGCAGGTTGCGCAGCTCAAGCTTGTCGAGCTCGCCACTGCCGGAAGCAATGGCGCGCAAGTCGTTGCGCAGCACCCGCACCGGAATGCCGTGGCTGGAGTCGGTTATCAGCAGCACGCGACTGGTGGTGGAGCCCACGTGGAGCACCTGACCAATCACACCCTGATCGTTGATCACCGCCTGACCGTTATAGACGCCATCCAGCGCCCCCTTGTTGATCAGCACCTGATGGCTGAAGGGGTCAGAATCCACCGACAGCAGCTCGGCCACCATCTTGCGGGACTCTTTGTGCACCGGCGAACCCAGCAGCTCGCGCAGCCGCTGGTTCTCGTGCTCCAGATGATCCATCTTGAGCAGGCGAGAGCGCAGGGTAAACAGCTGTTGCTCCTGCTGCTTGGTCTGCTCGATGAGATCGGCACGGGTCTGCACCTGGGTCGACATGGTGTCGAGCAGGGTACCGGGCGCATTGGCCATGTATTGCAGGGGACTGACTAACGAACTGAGGTAGACGCGGACATGGGTAAACACACCGAAGCGGGAGTCCGCGACGATGGCAGCAATGGAGATGATGACGGCGAGAAACAACCGTAACTGAAGCGAAGGGCCTCTACCAAAAATGGGTTTCATGGGTCGTCAAAAAAGAGCCGGCACGCTGGCCGGCTTTGGGTCTTATTCGTAGTGGAACAGATCGCCACCGTGCATATCGATCAGCTCCAGCGCCTTGCCGCCGCCACGGGCCACACAGGTGAGGGGATCTTCGGCCACGACGACAGGAATGCCAGTCTCTTCCATCAGCAGACGGTCGATATCTTTCAGCAGAGCGCCACCACCGGTCAGCACCATGCCGCGCTCGGAGATGTCGGAAGCCAGTTCCGGCGGGGACTGCTCCAGAGCCACCATAACGGCGGCCACGATACCGGACAGCGGCTCTTGCAGCGCTTCCAGGATTTCGTTGGAGTTGAGGGTGAAGCTGCGCGGTACACCTTCAGCCAGGTTGCGACCACGGACTTCAATCTCGCGCACCTCTTCGCCCGGATAGGCGGAGCCGATCTCGTGCTTGATGCGCTCGGCAGTGGCTTCACCGATCAGGCTGCCGTAGTTGCGACGGACGTAGCTGATGATGGCTTCGTCAAACTTGTCGCCACCGATACGGACGGACTGGGAGTAGACCACACCGTTCAGGGAGATGATGGCCACTTCGGTAGTACCACCACCGATATCAACCACCATGGAACCGGTTGCTTCGGACACCGGCAGGCCGGCACCGATGGCAGCAGCCATAGGCTCATCGATCAGGTAAACCTCGCGGGCACCTGCACCCAGAGCGGACTCCTTGATGGCGCGACGCTCAACCTGAGTGGAGCCACACGGTACACACACCAGCACACGCGGGCTGGGGCGGAAATAGTTGTTGTCGTGAACCTGCTTGATGAAGTGCTGCAGCATCTTCTCGGTCACGTAAAAATCGGCAATCACGCCGTCTTTCATCGGGCGGATCGCGGAGATGTTGCCCGGGGTACGGCCCAGCATCTGCTTGGCGGCATGACCGACAGCAGCGACCGATTTGGCGTTCCCGCGCTCTTGGCGAATGGCGACAACTGAGGGTTCGTTAAGGACGATCCCTTGATCTTTTACATAGATCAGGGTGTTGGCAGTTCCCAAATCGATCGACAGATCGTTGGAAAAGACGCCTCTGAGCTTTTTGAACATGGCTACGGGAAATCCTAAGAATTTGGAGGTGCAGAAAACCGGCTAACTTTACCAATGCCCACCCCAATCGGCAAGCGCTCAAACTGTCGCCAATCAATCAGGCGCGACAAAAATGCGAGTCATCACTCACTCGCACACGCTTGCAAACACTAATAAACAAGGATTTAGGGGGATGCTGCTGAGCCATCCCCCCTTTCACATTATTCAATGCAATACTTCGCGCCGATAAATAATTCTGTCATTACCACGGCTGGAGCCGAAAATGGCCTCCCCCTGCAGGCTGGCCGGGTCAGACAACCAGATCGGCTGCGACGGCTGTTTTGCCAAATCGACCTTGTAGGGAATGCGCACCGAGATATCCGGCTTGGCAAAGTGGAACAGGATCTCCCCGTCTTTCGCCAGTGCAGCGTCCCCACCGGGCGCCGAGCCGCCCAACCCCAGCTTGATTTTGCGACCCGCCCCCAGATTCAACTCGCGGGTCGCAGCATCAAAGGTGTGACTCGAATTGAGGAAAGTGAACCCCTGATTGGCCAAAGAGAGCTGGGTACACTGATCTTCCTTGTTCAGCAGCCAGTTGCCAGCGTCGTAATATTGCATTTGCTGCGGAATGGCCAGCGGCGCCGCAGTCAGCCCCGCAGCCGTACCAGCTTGCAGGCGACCGTACAACAACTTTTGCGTACCGAGTAACACCGCATTACACCCAACACCGGAACATGCCCCAGCCACAGCAGTATTCATATTTGGATTAGCCAACAGTGTATTACCGCCATCCTTATCATCGACTTTGATACCAAAGCTCAACGTGGCAAAAGGTGCTTCTGGACTCGCGGCGCGATCAAAACGGGTATTCAGCCCCAAAGGCGACTGCTGATTGATACTGGCGACACCATTTGCCCAACTGAGCGATGGCGACAACGTAATACGCTGGTCACGCGCAATGCCATCCAAAGCATTAGCCGCCACCATCTCAGCAACCCCTTTAGCGAACGCCCCCTTATAGTTCTGTGTCGTCCCTTTCTGCAGATTGCGTGCAGTGAGGACAAAACCGCTGGCAAAGGGCTGACTCATGTATGTAAAGGCATTGCAGGCTGGAGTGATAAAACCGCCGCTCAAACTGTAATCCCAAGGCACAAAACGACCGATGGGGGCGCTGGTTACAGCTGGTATTGTGTAGGTGAAGTAACTACCAGCAGGTGGGTTCGCTGTCATCCTGAACACTCCCACCTCACTCACTGTCTGACTAACGCTATTAACACTGTTGGGTGCAGCCACATGGCTATAGGTGGTAGTCCCCAGCGTTGCATTGGTGCCCGGATTGGGTGCCACCAGCGTACTGCCCAGAGCAATATTGGGCAGGGAAAAGTTGGGCGTAGTCAGATTCCCGGCGCAGATATCCCCATCATTGGCTGACTCCCAGGCCATCGCCTTGATATCTACCTGGAACGTATCCCCCGCTTTCTTGAAGACTGGACAGCTGCTATCACCTGCCGCGCATACCCCTTGCGGAGGGGTAATGCACAAGCCCACCGGACGCGCCACAAACTGATCCGCTCCGAGCATCACCAAACCGGCCTCACTGCCAGTACCATCATAACGGGCATCCAGTTGCACCTTGCCCGCATCCGGATAATTAACCGTGATGGTCGACTGCCCCTGAGCATCAAATGTGAGGGAAAGCTGCGTCGCAGCTCCCTGACTGGTACTGAGCACACTATTGTTAATGCTCATCTTGCTGTTGTAAGGGTTGCTGGCCGGAGAGATATAACTGCTCCAGAACTTGACGCTCTTGGTCTGACTGGCAAACCCCGGCACACACTGCTTGGTCACATCGCTCTTTTTGACTGCCTTGATAGTCACCGTCTGCGGCTGATTGGAATAGGTATCAGGCACATCAAAGAAGAAGCCGCTATCGGCAAAGTTCAAGGTACAGGCGGCAGCACTGGGCGTACCAGCCCCAGCCTTGCACAAGGTGGTACTGAATGGCTTGGTCGTCGGAGTCGAACCGGAAACGCCGATGGTTACTGCGGTCGGCGTATTGTTGCGCAGCTGCACAGTGGTCGAACCGCCGCTGAAGGTCACTGTATTGCCACCAATCCAACCATTGCTGGCAGAAATTGGGGTTAAACTCAGGGTCGCGGTCACCGGGTCTGTGATTAGTGTGGTACAAGCGGCATTGGCGCATGCCTTGACAGTCACCGTCTCGGGATTGCACGTCAGCGCCTGACCGGAGTGGTCAAGCTGGAAGTGGTCAATCTGAACACCAACCGGGTTGGATCGCAGAGCACAGATCTGCACATTGTCGAGTTCATGGACGTTGGTGGAGCCCCCGGTCGAACCGGTAAGAGAGAGCAAAAAATCACTCGGCACCTGAGTCTGGCCGCTCTGACTCTGAGCATTGAACGAGTCGATCAGCGTAATGTAGCCATTACCGGTATCTCGCTCTATTTTCACCATCGACTGGCCGGCAACACGTGAGTCAATGGTAAGTTGATACTTGTGGTTAGCATTGCCATTCCCATCAACTGCCGGGCTCAGGCAATTTGTGCTCGTGTTGGTCGTGCCGTTGTTACAGGTACCCCGCAGATAGTTGTAACCACTTGTTCCTGAACCGGAACCACGGATAACCACCGCCTGCCGACGCTGCCCCACGTTGGCCGTCCCCCCCTCGCCCGAGTAGTTACCGAACTCGTCGAAGCCAATCCCCAGCCAGCCTCCTGCAAAACCGGGGATACCCGGCTTGAAACCATAGCCAAGCGGACCACCAAATGCTCCGGGCTGTGGTGTCACTGTCGCATCGGATAGCACTACCGCCATACCATCAGCCCCGTTGCCACCGTAGGCATAATGGTTAAAGGAGATGGTCACCAGATTGTTCGCTGCCGGAAATAACCGCTGATAGGTAGTTGAGGTGGCCTGATTACCCACCGCTTGGGTCAAGCGCAAGCGGCCGTTGACAATTGAAGGGGTGAAAGAACCACTACTGGTCTTCACCACCCAGTCACTGCTCAGAGAGCCGGACGAGAAGTTATCGTTAAAACAGGCCAATGGCGGAGTAAATGCCTGGTCATTGATGGCGCTGCTACTTGCCATCGTCAGGGAACGGCTGGTCGTACGGCCATTGATGACGGAGGTATTGTTCAACACCAGTGTCTGATCGGAATAAACATACCCATTCAGCAAGGTATCGTTATTCAGGGTGATATCCTGATACCCAAATAGCAGCAGAGAACCCGTACTGGCACGATTCAATACAGCACCGTTGAGCTGGACTGCCTGATTGACAAAGATCCGCACATCTCCCTGTACTTCAATCTCGGCCCCCTGGTTTAGAGTCAACTGCTCGATCCAGTAGTCTCCGCTAGGCAAAATAAGCTTGGCACCACTGCCAGCCTCTATCTTCTGGATCCGATACTCGGTGCGCGCTGAAGAGAAGGTCACGGTGCAACTGCTATACAGGGAGAGGCTGGAGAACTGATACTGACTTGCACTGCCTAAACTGATAGCCTGCCCTGCACTACAGAAAGGGACTCCGCCACTACTACCATTCCCAGCTAAAAATGCGTTACCCCCACTGGTGGATAGACCCTGAATCGTATCGGGTGTAATCGTACATAGTCTTCTACTGCCATTGCTGTTATCACAGCTATCAACAGGCATTCCCGCATTTTGGTTGGAATAACAGAAATTTAGGGTTCGCCCCTCTGTGCCGGTTATCTTGGCGCTGCCATTCATGGTGAGAGTGGAGTAGTTATTTCCCCACCACCCACACCAGCCATTACTCGTGCCACCATGGCCTTGTACAACAGCAGGAAACGTTGTCCCATTATTGATAGTTTGAAAGGCCCCTGCTGCGCCACTAAATAGCCACACGGCTGCGACGATCCATAAATTGCGCATCAGGGTGTTCCTCCATCATAAGCTTCGACCATCAGGGTTCGGCTCACGGCAAAATCAGGGTTGGCACTGTTAAGGTCCGAGCTGCCACAGGTTCCGACACTCTCGAGACGATAGCCATTGGTCACAGATCCGTTGTAGTTCACCGGCACCGTGGCGCAACGAACCACAGCCTGACAGTTGGTCAGCCCTGGATTGCTGGCAAAGCTCAGTGGGCTGCTTGCCAGGCAGACCGCTGGGGGGGTCGGTTGGGCAAGCGTGCGCTTGGGGAACAACCGATAGAGCGCCACTTCCAGCCCGCTCTGGGCGGCCAGCAGGGCCCGCACGCTGCGCACCTCCACGGTATTTTTCTCGCCGCTATCGACCAGAAAACGGCCCATGGCAGCCGCCAGCAGTGCCATCACCACAATCACAAACAGGGCGATCATCAAGGCACTGCCTCGCATCCGTCCGAAAGCCTGTGGATCAGGGCACATTGAACACCTCTATCTTGTGGTTGAAGGTGACCGACTCCCCCTTGCGTTCGAACACAAAGCGCATGCCAAACTCCCCTTCGGCGTTAAACGCCGAGGTTTCCCGATAGAAGGTTCCAATACGAAGGGAATCGGCCATCAATACGCCTTGTGCAGGTAAGGATGCTCCAATGGGGGCAGTGGCACGGATCAGCGTGTTTCCTTCCACACAGTAACGTACCTGCTGGTTGGCAAAGTAGACCCGGCTGCCCGGAGAGAGACCAGCCAGGCTCTCGGCACTGGTATAGCGGATGGTTTGCGCTCCGGATACGGGCGTCAGCACATCCGTGACCTTGGCCACGCAGCGGCCATAATCGCAGCCAGCCGTGAGCGAACCGGCATTTTTGTCCGGCACAGGGAAGACGATCAGCTGATCATTTTTTTTGACGGCGGTGGCATCCACATCCAGTGGGTTGGCAGCAGAAGCCGGGGTCGCCATCACCAGCTCAAGGGTGGCCGTGCTCCCCGACATAGCACGGTTAAGCGCCAGATAGCGGCTGGAGGTGCTGATGGGCCAAAACCGCAGACAGGCACCGGAGTCGACCCATGCCCCGCCAGTCGTCTCGATCCGCTCCGATCCCGGCACCGCATCGCGCAGTTCGCGGTTAAGCCGCTCCATGGCGAAGCGGGCATCGCTCATCAGCTGCTCACGGCTGCTGGCATCGCCATAAATCTGGGTACCGATACCGATAAACTGGCTGGTAAAGGTCGCCATTATCCCGAGCAGCAGGATGACCATCACCAGCTCAACCAGGGTAAAGCCACGGTTACCCCGAGGTTTGTGGTAGGTTCGATTGGCCACCAGGCGTAATCTGGCGCCGGAGTTGGCTAGGGGCGCTGATATTCTGGTAGAGAGGCAACCCCCGACAGCAGAGCGATCCATCAGTAGTTCCCCCGGTAGAAGGAGAAGTCGAGCACGCTCTGATCCGGTAGCTTGATCTGCAGATCAATACGCTTACCCACAGAGCAGGGTGCGGCACAACTCTTGAAGGTGCCGTCGCTGAAATCGGCTCCGCTCACCACAATTTTCACCTGATAGTTGCGATACTCCTCACCGCCGACTCCCGCTGCAGTCTGAGTCAGGGTGTTGGCATCCACCCAATTACCTGCGGTATCGAAATCATCCACATCGTTATAGGCATAGGATGCGGGCTCACCATCAGGACCATATTGACTAGGCTGCCAACCAGCAATCGTCGGAGCAGGAGGTTGCTGGGTACATGCCACGCCAACAGGGCAACTGCAATCCCCATAAAATTGGCCATTAAAGGTCTCGCCACAACGATAACGACCACCGTTATGATCCGAATGTTCATCAAACGACTTTTGCAGGATCTCGCCGGAGAGGCGCTGGGCAAGCTGGGCGGCGCGCACCTGCTGCACCGGATCCACTGCCTGAGGTGCTTGATTGATAAGTAACCCCAACATACCGGTCAAGGCCACGGCCAGCAGCACGATGCCGACGATCAGCTCAATCAGGGTAAAACCACGCTTAAGGGATCTCATGGATAAACCCCTCAGACTCAATCTGGATGCGGCTGGTTTCGCGACCATCACTCACCTGCAAGGTACAACCGGCGGCGCAACTGCCTAGCGGCCTCCCCATCTGATCGAAGCGCAGCACGAAGCTGTTGTTGCTGTTCAGGGAAAGAGTGATGCCTTCAGAGACGGTTACCAGCCGACCACGGGTGCGCAAATTGTCGGTCCAGCCACTGCCCAGATCATCGCTGGCAGGACACGCAGTATAAGTTCGGTGGGCAAAACGGGGAGAGGCGACCACCAGCTGGGTACAGCGGTTGGCAGGCTCATGCATATTGACGGTCTGCACCAATCGCAGCCGGGTCAGCAGCTCGTCACGCACGGTTTGAGTTTCAACGCCGCCTTTGCCCAGCCATTTGGGCACAGCAAAGGCGGCAAGAATCCCGAGTAACAGGATCACCAGTACCAGTTCAATCAGGGTAAAGCCCTTGGTTGCAGGCATGGTTTTTCTCATTGGGGAAAGAAGAAAGCGAGGCCGAAGCCTCGCTTGCACGCTTACTTACAAGTATCCGCCAATTCAACCTTGAAAGGAGTGTCTTTATCAGTAGCTTGCGTATAGGTCACATAACAAGAGTTACCCTTTGTATTATCAGGATAAAAATCTGCAGTGCTCCCTGTAGGGGTCGCAGGAGAAACAGACCAACCATCCAATGTAAGTGCATTTTTAACTGTCGCAGCAGTCGGATAACCATAAATCGCCTGAACTGTAGTTCCAGCAACAGATACGGCAGAAGACGATGCCTCAAGACCTTCCAAAGCAGCCTTGCTATAAACCAGATTAGCTGCACTCTGCAGTGCAGATTGAACCCCCTGCGCAGCAGACTTACGTGCATCATCCTGCAGATTCAGGAACTTGGGTGCAGCAGTGACCGCCAGAATACCCAGAATGATGATCACGATAACCAGTTCGATCAGGGTAAAACCCGCCTGTTTTTTCATTTCACTTTCCTCTGTTAATTAATATTTGTGGTCACCTGACCGGATGCCGGGCGGTAACTGAAACTCATAAATGCATCAGTCTTGCCTTGCGGATCCTGATACTTGCCATCACTGCCCTTACTCAAACTATTGACCAGATAGTAACGGCAGACCGAATCCAGTCCATTACTGCTCACAGTGGCATAGTATTTCAGGTCATTGCCGCTACCGCGCACTTCATTGAAGCTGGCCGTAGCCTTGGGCGGGTTTTGCAGTAGTCCCTCCCAAATATTGAGACAACGCTCGGCTGTCAAATTGGCTGGGTCCACATCCGGATTACCGCTGGCCGCAGTATCCATGGGGTAGCCAGGGGACAACTCACCATTGCTGATCTGGGCATCCGTCGGTGTGGTCAGATAAAAGCGACTGCCATCATAGAGCACGGTATTGAGGCTATCCTGTTTGGCTCTCCCTTCCGCTTCCCACTGGGCCCGAACCAGAGATACACCGGTAGCAAAGCCACCAGATACACCCTCGACGCTGGCCTTCTTCGCCTCGTCGGTCACATCCAGAAAACGGGGCAGCGCCGTTACCGCCAGGATCCCCAGGATCACGATAACGATCACCAGCTCAATGAGGGAGAAGCCAGCAGCCTGTCTTGTCACCCCGTTATTTGGCATTGATGGTGCCATTGGTTTCATTTTCATGCTCCCTTGGTAATGGCCGATATTATTTCATGCAGACCTAAAAAAATCATGTAGTTGGGTCATATGATTAGCCTCATTCAAGGCTTTTTCATCACTCGCCCGTCGGAAAACAGATAAACCAGCCAATAACCATCCCATCCTATCTCGCAGCCACTGCCATCGGGGCGAGCCAGAAACTGTAAGGGTGGCATGCTCCCCTCCGTCTCGCCCACCAGCGCAAGCCACAACTGACGACAATTCTCTGATGGGGATTGCGGGGGCAATAGTCCGAGTGGCCAGCCACGCTCATCAAATTGCCAACCATGACCGGCGCTATGCAGGGTGCCGGGGCGCCGCTCATTCAGCCAGATCCCGTGCAAACGCTGTGCCCGCTCGGCAAATTGCTCCCCCAGCAGGGTGAGCGAAAGCTGTTGCGCCTCGTCCCGGTTGATCTGATAGCTGTGCACCAGGGTCGTGACGATCACCATCAGCAGGACTATCACGGCGATCCGCCGATATCCGGCCAGCCAGCGATCATCCTGTTGTGTCTGTCTGCTCATCCACTCCTCGACTCCCTCGCCCTATTGCCTCTTACGACGCTCATCATGTCCCGCCAATCAGAGTTAAAGATGCATGGTTACTTACCCCGAACAGCGCGCATCATGTCCCACATCGGTGTAAAGATCCCGAGCGCCAGGATCAGCACCATCACCGCCACGATCCCGATCAGGATCGGCTCGATCCGTGCAGTGAGACTCTTGAGGTCATAATCCACCTCCCGCTCGTAATACTCGGCCGCTTCATGGAGCAGGTCATCGACCTGACCGGTCTCCTCCCCCACGGCAATCATCTGCATCACCAGCGGGGTAAACAGGCCGCTACTGCTGGCTGTGCGCAGCAGGCTCTCGCCCCGCTCGATACCGGCGCGCATATCTCGTACCCGCCCCGCCATCCAGGCGTTATCCACCGCATCGGCCACCAGGGTCAGCGCAGTGTTCAGCGGCACCCCTGCCTTGAGCATCATGGAAAAACTGCGGGCAAAACGGGCCAGCAGGGAGCGCTCTATGATGGTGCCGACGATCGGCAACTTGAGCTGCCAGCGGTGCCAGGTCAGCTTGCCCTTGGTGGTGGCGACCCAGCGGCGCCAGCCGAACACCATCCCCGCCAGAATGGCGAGCAGCAGCCACCAGTAGTGGACGAAAAAGTGGGAAGTCGCGAGCAGAATGCGGGTCGCCAGCGGCAACTCCACCCCGAATTTGGCGAACATGCCGGCAAACACCGGGATCACCATGATATTGAGGATTACCATGGCGATACCGATGGCGATCATCACGAAGCTGGGGTAGCGCATGGCGGTCTTGATCCGCTTGCGAGTCTCCAGCTCCAGCTCGAAATAGTTGGCGAGCTGCAAAAAGGACTCTTCCAGCTGACCTGTGTTCTCACCCACATGGATGATGGCGACAAACAGGCTGCTGAATACCTTGGGGTGCGCCTGCATCGAGCTCGAAAGCGGGCGACCGTTGCCAAGATCTTCCCCCAGCGAGTGAAGCGCCCGCTTGAGCGGCTTGCTGTGAGTGCTCTCCTCCAGCCCGGCGATGGCGCGCAGGATCGGGATCCCGGCCCGCGTCAGGGCATACATCTGGCGGCTGAAGATCACCAGCTCATCCAGCTTGACGCCCCCTTCCAGCAACAGTGACCAGTCGATGGCCGCGGATTTGGCCTTGCCCAGTTTCAGTTCGGTGGGCATCACCCCGCGGCGCATCAGCTGCTCGGCGGCCGCCATCTCGTTGGCCGCTTCGACCACGCCACTGGTGGCGTTGCCCTGGCTGTCACGCCCCTTGTAAGCAAAGTTAGCCATCGCTTACCCCAAATCCTCGGCCAGTCGCAGCACCTCGTCCACCGAGGTGATCCCCTGACGGGCATAATCGAGGGCTGTGAGGGCCAGCGGCCGATAGTGTTCATGTTGACGGGCCGCCTTGGCGAACCCTTCCGCATCGTTGCGGCGCAGGGCATCCATCATCGGCTGATCCAGCTCCAGCAGCTCGTAGACCCCGATCCGGCCAGAATAACCGGTAAAGTTGCAGCTCTGGCAACCCCGGCCCTTGTGATAGGTGTGTTGGCCGGGCGCCTCGCCGGAGAGTACGGTGAGCCAGGTGGCCTGCCCTTCGTCGGGCGCCTTCTCCTCAACGCAGTGCTCACATACCCGCCGCACCAGCCGCTGGGCGACCACCGCTCGCAGGGCGCTCGCCACCAGATAGCCGGGCGCCCCCATGTCGATCAGACGCAGGGCACTGGTCACCGCATCGTTGGTGTGCAGGGTGGTCAGCACCAGGTGACCGGTGATGGCGCCACGCAGACCGATCTCCACCGTCTCGTTGTCCCGCATCTCACCCACCAGCAGGATGTCCGGGTCCTGGCGCAGGGTGGAACGCAGCACATGGGAAAAGGTGAGACCGATCTTGGGATTGACCTGCACCTGGCTGATACGGGGCAGACGATACTCCACCGGATCTTCGACCGTGATGATCTTGTTGCTGGACTGATTGAGCTCGGAGAGGGCGCCATAGAGGGTGGTAGTCTTGCCGCTCCCGGTCGGGCCGGTCACCAGGATCATGCCGTGCGGGCGTTTGAGCTGACGGCGGAAACGGGTCAGGATCTCCGGCGGCATGCCGGTCTCGGTCAGTGACAGAATGCCGGAGGATTGATCCAGCAGACGCATCACCACCGACTCGCCATATTGCACCGGCATGGTGGACATCCGCACATCGACATCGCGGCCGCGCACCTTCATGTTGAAACGGCCATCCTGCGGCAGCCGCTTCTCGGAGATATCGAGCCCGGCCACCAGCTTGAGGCGCAGCACCAGCGCCTGGGCGATGCGTACCTCATTGAGGATGTTTTCGTGGAGAATGCCGTCGATCCGCTGGCGAATGCGCAGCACCTTCTCGTCCGGCTCGATGTGGATATCCGACGCCCCCACCTGTACCGCATCCTCGAACAGGGAGCGCAGCAACTTGGCTACCGTCGCCTCCCCCTCGTCACTGGCCCCCAGATTGCCGGAACCCAACTCGAAGCCGGAGTCCTGATACTCCTCCTGCAGCTGTTCGGCGAAGCTCTCAATCTCGCGGGTACGGCGATAGAGGCGGTCAAAATAGTCCAGCAACTGCCCTTCCCGCGCGACCGCCAGCACCATCTCCCGCGGGCTCAGCAGGGCGGCGATGGCATCCAGCGCACTCAAATCCGCCGGATCCGACATGGCCACCGTCACCTTGTTGTCGGTGAGGTTGACTGCCAGCGCCCGATAACGGCGTGCCTGCACTTCGGGCAGCAACGGCACAGCAGCGGCGTCGATGGTGAGGTTATTGAGATCGAAGAAGGGCACATCCAGCTGGCGAGCGAGGAACTGCAGTAGCTGCACCTCACTGATAAAACCGAGGTCAATCAGAGTGGTACCCAGTTTGCGGCCGGTCTGACGCTGCTGCTGCAAGGCAAGCTGCAACTGATCATCAGAGATGATCTGCTCTTGAACCAGCAGGTCGCCGAGGCGCATTTTCAGTCTGGGTTGTGCCATGTTTGCTCCGATATCTGTTACTTCACACCCGTTGCCACATCCGATGATCTCTTCGCTCATCGAACCTGCGTTTATCAAGGGGTTAGTTGGCCAATTCGTTGTTCCAGCCAGTTGGTCGACGCCTCGCCGAGGTTGCCGTGCAGCAGGGCGTTGCGATAGGCATCGAGCGCCCGCTGGCTGTGCCCCTGACCATCCTCGGCCACGCCGAGACCAAGCCACCAGCGGCCCTGATCCGGCTGCTGGCGCAGCAGCTTCACATAGAGATTGGCCGCCTCGACATTCTGTCCCAGCTCCTGAGCCAGTCCGGCCCAGGTGGCGTAATAGTCCAGGTTGCTGGCAAGATCAGGTTGATAACCGGACAACCAGCCAAGTGCCTGCTGCTGCTGTCCCTCGCTGATGGCAAGACGGGCCAGCAGCAGACGAAAATCGGCCTGCAGGGGATCGAGTCGGATCCCCTCCTCCAGCAGCTGACGCGCCTCGGTCAGACGCCCCTCGCCGTAGAGCAGCCCCGCCAGTTGCTCCCGCGCCCCCTGGTTGTAGGGATCGTGGGCCAGCACCTGATAGTAATTGTCCTGCGCATCCCGCAGACTCCCCTTGGCCATGGCGGTCGTCGCCTTGCGCTCCGCCAGTGCCGCCAGCTCCTTGGCCGACAGTTCAACCGTCTCGATCTTCAATACGCCAGGTTTGCGTGGCGCACTCGCGACAGCCTGCTGTTCTGCCGCCAGTTCAGCGTAAAGCTCGGGCTGCAGCTCTTCATCGGTCGGCTCCGACTCGTCGATATCGCTGGAGGCATCAAAGGGGGCACCATCGGCCATCTCTCCATCTACCTGCCCGCCAGCGGTATCAGCCACTCTCTCATCCCCACCCGGCAACGGCAGCGCAGCGGCCACCTCGACCGGCTCGGGCGGGTTGACTGGCGCGGCGGCTCGTGTCACCACATCGGGGGCCACCACTTCACTGGCGGCGACGACAGGGTGAGCTTGCTGCCAGTAGATCCAGGTGCGCCAACCGAGGATCCCCAATGCCAGACCACAGATCAGGGTCAACAGCAACATCCACCAACCCTGCTGACGTACTGGCGGGATATAGACGGCAGTTCCCTCGGCGCCTTGCTGGCGCCGATCCAGATCTTTCAGCATCTGGTTGATAACGCTCATGGCCAGACTCCATAAGCCAGGGCGCACCCCAGCAACAGTAACAGGGGCCACCAGCGCAAGGGCGCAAAGCGGCTGGCATCGTCGGTATCGCGAATGGCGAGCCTCACCAGACGGCTATCGATCCGGCGCCCCCCCTGACCGTAGGCCAACATCAGGCATTTGTGCGCCAGGATGTTGATCAGTCTCGGGATCCCTCGCGAGGCCCGCCACAGCATCCGCATGGCGCGGCCAACAAACAGTGGTGCCCCGCGGTAGCCGGAGACCTGCAATCTGTGCTCCAGATAGGCGCGGGTCTCGTCAAAGCGCAGCGGGCGCAGGCAGTATGAAAAGCCGATCCGCTGGCGCAGTTGGCGCAGGTGAGGCCTGGCCAGTCTGACATCCAGCTCTGGCTGGCCAAACAGCACGATCTGCAGCAACTTGCTCGATTCTGTCTCGAGATTGCCAAACAGGCGGATCGCCTCCAGGGTCTCGTCAGGCAGTGCCTGGGCCTCATCGATCAGTACCACCACCCGACTGCCCTGCTGGTGCAGGCTGATCAGGTGACGATGGATGCGATCGGTGAGATCCAGCTCACTCTGCTCCCGCACCGACAGCCCCAGCTCCAGCGCCAGCGCTGTGCGCAGCTCGGCTGGGCTGAGGTGGGGATTGGGCAACCAGGCGAGCCGCACCGGGCACTCTTCCGAGCCCAGCTCGCTCAGCAGTTTGCGGCAGAGCAGGGTCTTGCCGGTACCTACCTCGCCGGTCACCTTGATAAATCCCTCCCCTTGCGCCAGCGCCCAATTGAGCACCTGTAGCGCCTCCTCGTGAGGGGGAAGGCCGTAGTAGAAGCCGGTATTGGGGGTAAGGCCGAACGGCGCCTCCTGCAGACCGAAGTGGCTCAGGTACATGCGACATCACCTGCCAATTCGAACAAGCAGCCTGTGCAGGCAAAGCAGCACAGGCCGTTCGGGATAAGAGTGACCGTCTCTGGTGTCATGGTTCAGCCCTTGGCCGGATACCACTTGTCGAGCAGCTCGGAGGAGCGTTGTAGCTCGTTTTGCCAGGTGTCTTTCTCTACCACGGTCGGTTTGAGCATGATCACCAGCTCCACCTTCTTGGTGCTCTCGCGGCGGTTGGTAAAGGCTTCACCCACCCAGGGAATGTCGCCCAGCAATGGTACCTTGCTGACGATCTCCTGTTTATCGGTCTTCATCAGACCCCCGATAACGATGATGTCGCCATTATTGGCCTGCACCACGGTATCTGACTCTCGAATGGAGCTTTTCGCCAACGGCAGCACCAGCGTATCGCTGTTTGTAACCTTGATGGTCTTGGTTTGCTCTTCAGTATCGATAACGGAGGGGTGGATATGCAGCAACACCTTACCCTCTTCATCTATCTGTGGTGTCACATCCAGAGAGATACCCGAGAAGAAAGGGGTCAGCTCTACATTGGGAGTGGTTCGGTCACCACTCGTCGTGCTCACGGTTGTCGTCGATGCATTGGTGACAAAATATTCGTCCGTCCCGACCTTGATCACCGCCTTCTGGTTGTTGGTCGCGGTGACGCGGGGGCTGGAGAGGGTATTCACATCGCCTTGGGTCTTGAGCAAGTTGACCGCCACGTTGAAGTTACCGTCGGAAATGGTAAAGCCAGCCCCACCTCCCAGCGCCGTAAATATCTGGTTAGGGGTAGTGGGCAATTGGGAATTAGACGCCGAACCACCGCCTGTGATCCCCTTGCCGCCATCCCAACTGGCGGAGAGACCGCTCCAGTCCACCCCCTGCTCGTACCCTTCGTTGAGGGCGACTTCGATAATCCGCGCCTCCAGCACCACCTGACGCTTGAGGTGACTCTCGGACTGATTGAGGAATTCACGCACCGCCTTGAGCTCTTTCGGATAGGCGCGGATGGTGACCAGACCCGCCTGCGGGCTGGTGATCACTGCGCGACCGTCACCCGTGCCAATCAGGGTCTGCAGGGAGTCACGCAGATCGGTCCAGTAGTCGCTGTTGGTGTCAGTCTCGATACGGGTGCCATTGCCGCTGTCGCCGCTCGAGTTGTTGCCGGAGGAGTTGTTGGTGCTGCTGTTGTTGTTCGACGCACTGTCAAAACTACTGTCGCTGTTGCCGTTATTGCTGTCATTGGCTGTCACCCCGCCGGTGCTGACCGAGGTGCGGGAGAGGCCACGACGGGACATCATCAGATAGTTGACCGGGATGGTTTCGGTGCGCAAACCCGCCGGATAGATATGGAAGACGTTGCCCTTGCGCTGTACGTCAAAACCGTACATGTCGCCCACCACCGCCAGCACTTCCGGCAGGGTCACATCCTTGAGCTCGACCGAGATCTGACCAGCCACCCCGGGGTGCACCGCCACGCTGTAACGGGAGCCCTTGAACAGGGAACCGAAAAACTCCACCGCCTCCACGTCGTGAGCCGCGATACGCAGCCGTTTCTCCGGCATGCCGACCGGCATCTGCGGCCGGTTCAGCTGCAGCAATTCACTCTGCACCGACTTGGGCAAGGTGGTCAGCGGGGCAGCCTGCTTCTGCTGTTCGTTCATGGCCTGCTTGAGGGCATCCTTCGCCTGGGTCGGCTCGGGGTGCTGATACGTGGTACAGCCTGCAGCCATCATGGCCACGGTGATCAGACAGAGACGGTGTGTTTTCATGTAATTAGGGCACCCTGACTTGCAATTAAACTCGATAAAGCCACTCCACCTCTCGAGAGGCAAGCACGACTCAAACCCGGATCTTGCTGGCAAACAGTGTTACCGCATGGCGTTTTCCCGCCTTTTCCAGCACCACGGCATCGGCATTGATGGCCACCAGCGTATAGCCGTCCACCTGTTGTCCGACCCGATAACTCTTGCCATTGAGTACCGCCAGTGCAGGGCCATTGCCCAGCACCACACTCTGCAGCTTCGGCAAACCGGCGCTGCTCTCGCCGGTCGCACGGGCGCCAACCGCCACATCCGCCAGCGGCGCAGTGGGATCCTGCAATACCTCGACCTGCCCCGCCTGAACCAGCAAGCTGAACAGGCAACAGCACAACGCAAACACTCTAGCCACGGATAAACTCCTTGCTGGTACTCAGGGTGTAGATCTCCATCTCCACCACCGCGCCGGGATAGGCTTTGACCTGATAGTCGAACTGCTTCCAGTAGAAGTGACGCGGCAAGGCTTCCAGCGCTTTAAGATATTGATACACATCGAAATAGCCGCCTTCAAGCTGAAGCCGGATACCATGCTTGTAGAGATTGACCTTCTGCTCTCCCGCCATCAGCGGGGTCGGCTCCAGCGAACTGAGCGCCAGCATGTGAAGGTTGGCGGAGCGGGAGAGCAGCGCCTCCAGCACCAGCGGCATCTCGTGCGCCGGGATCAGATCGACGGTCTGTGCCTTCAGCTCATCGTCGATACGGGCCAGATCCGTTTCGACCTGCGCCAGCTGGTCGCGAACGCCCTGATTGGGATCCCGCTTGAGCCGGGCCTGTTTGCCGAGGTTTTCCAGCTCCATGATCTCGAGGTCGCGCTCGGCGGCGCTCAGGGCCATGCGATCCTGCTGCAGGCGGGTATCGGCGCCATCGAGCCAGCCGTAGAGTCCGGCCGCGCCCAGCAGCACCAGACCAGTCAGCAGGATCAACACCCGCTCCCGCTGGCTCAACACGGCGATACGCTGGCCCCATGCCTGCCATTGTGCTTTCAGGTTCATCAGGGTTTCTCCCGCGCGATGCCGCTCAACTGGAAGGTCAAACGACCCTCCTTGTCACGGCTGAGGGTCAGTTCACCAAACTCCTTGCCCACCAGACTCGGGGTCTGCTTGAAGCGGTTGACCCAGGCCGGTACATCCTGACTGCGTCCGGCAAAGCCGGAGAGGTTGATCCGCCCTTCGTTGATCTCGATGCGCTGCAACGAGAGGTTGCTGTTGCGAATGCGGGAGAGATCCGCCATCACGCTGGCATAGCCCTGGGATTTTTGCAGGGTCAGGCTGCCCAGCTGGCGCATCAGCCCCTGCTTGGCCGTCAGCTCATCCTGCTTGTTGACCAGTTGCTGTTGCAGCCGGGGATCTGCCTGATGGCGCGCCAGCTCGGCATCGAGCCGCTGCGCCTCGCTGCGCTTGAGTTCCAGCTCGGCAGAGCGCTGCGCCAGCGCCCGGCTGACCTGCTGCTGCTGCCAGCTGTAACCCCCCCCCGTCAACAGGATCAGCAGCAGTGCAAAGCCCCATACCAGCGCCATCTGATTGAGGCTGGCCCACTGCCGCTTGGGGCGAAACTCGGCGCCATAGAGGTTTATCTGACGTTTCATCACGCATCCTCCCCGATGGCGGCGGCATAGGCAGAAAGGTATTCGACGCCAGCCAGCACCGCCTTGTTGGCCATGGCGGAGACGGCAAAGCCGAAGGTCTGCTCCATGTGACGCACCAGGGTACCGATAAAGGGCGAGGCGACGGCAAACTGCATCTGCCCCAGCTCGGGCAATTTCAGCTGGCCCGCCAGATAGTCGAGGGAGCGCTGGATCTCCAGCGCCAGTGAATCGAGCTGCATGCTGTCCGGCTCATGTTCGCCAGTCAGGCTGATGAAACCGCGCAGCTGGCGGGAGAAGCAGAGCCCGCCCTGATGGAAGACCAGCAGTTGCAGATCCTGCCCCTTGGGCTGCCACAGCAGCATGCGCACCGTCTCGTCAGCGTCATAGAGAGAGGTGAGCGCCAATTCGTCGCTGATGATGGATTGCAGGGTGGCGATGCCGTTGATGGCATCGGCCAGCTGTTGCACCCGGCTCTTGGGCAGGCAAATCACATTGATGCGAGGACGACCGGCCGGCGGGGTGGGCAAGTCCACATAATCCATCGCCAGTTGCAGCACGGGTTCGCTGACATAATCCTTGATGGCCCAAGGGAGCGCCCCCGCCATCTCGGCGTCAGGCACGGCAGGCTTGTCGATCTGGATCTGTTGATAAAGGCTGGCGGCGAGGGCCACCCGCACTTTAGACTTGGCCAGTCCATGACGGCTGAACAGCTCGTTCATGGCCACTGCCCACTCCTGTGGGCCGTTGATGGTGCGCGTCGCGAAGATGGGGGGATTGCCCACCGCAGCCAGCATGATCCTGTCATTGGCCAGCAAGAGCCCGACCTGGCGGCTTGGCGTCGACCGTCTGAACAGTTTTTTCATGTAAGCCCGCCCATCAATAGTGATTAAATGTATGAAATATTAACATAAACAGCAGATTAGCCTCCATATTAAAAGACGGACTCACCATTGCAAGCCAGCCTTTCCGCCGAGTCAGAGGGTCAAGCCATCCTCCCTTCCCCCTTGCAACGCCTCCACCATCCGTTGCTGACCCGCTATGGTGTGGAGCTGTGGTGCAAGCGGGATGATCTGATCCATCCGGCCATCTCCGGCAACAAGTGGCGCAAGATCAAGTACCACCTGCTGCATGCCAAAGAGCACGGCAAACAGCATCTGCTCTCGTTTGGCGGCGCCTACTCCAACCATATCCACGCGCTGGCGGCAGCGGGGTGCCAATCTGGTCTTCGTACTACCGGTATCATACGGGGCGAATATGACGCCGTCAGTAACTCTACCCTGAGGGATGCCCGGCGCTGGGGCATGGATCTCGTTTTTGTCGACCGCCAGAGTTACCGGCGACGGCAGGATCCCGACTGGCTGGCCCAATTCGATGCACCCGATACCCTGATCGTGCCGGAAGGGGGTAGCAGCCCGCTGGCCATCCCCGGGGTGGCGGAACTGGTCGGCGAAGTGCCCTTCTCGCCGGATCTCTGGGTACTGCCCTGCGCCAGCGGCGGCACTCTGGCGGGCCTGATCGCCGGCAAACGGGATCGGGAGCAGATCCTCGCCATTGCGGTACTGAAGGGGGGCGGCTTTATCGCTGACGAGGTGTGTCGCCTCCATCCCGCGGCTGCCAATATCCCCGGCTGGCGCATCGCGCTCGATCACCACGATGGTGGCTACGCCAAATTCAGCCCGGCCCTCTGGCAGTGGGTTCAAGATTTCAGCGCCGAAACAGGTCTGCCTCTGGAGCCGATATACAGCGGCAAGGCGATGTGGGGACTGTTTCGCGAGCTTGCTGCGGGCCGCATCGCTCCTGGCAGCAAGATCGTCTTTATCCATACCGGCGGCATGCAGGGATTGGCCGGACTGCGGGAACAAGGGCGACTGTGAGCCCCGCCTGACGGCAACCGCAAACGAGAGAGGGTCGCCCCACGACGACCCTCTCTCATTTATCTCAATCACCAGCC
Source organism: Aeromonas sp. 600527 (assembly GCF_049175415.1). NCBI lineage: Bacteria > Pseudomonadati > Pseudomonadota > Gammaproteobacteria > Aeromonadales > Aeromonadaceae > Aeromonas > Aeromonas sp. 600527. The sequence goes on from NZ_JAAKVA010000005.1 coordinate 95,368, forward strand.
GGCTCCAGCACCAACCGGCGTGGCTCGGCAAACCAGGGCCCCTGCCCGGCATGCACCCCGAGGTGGCGCAGCATCTTCCACTCATCGCCACTCTCTACCCCCACCGCCAGCACCCGGGTACGAGTATTGGCGCAGCCTCCTACCAGACTGCGGACCGCCATCTGGTTGACCTGTCGGGCGTGTATCTCCCGCACCAGGCTGGGGTGCAACTTGAGGAAGTTGATCTCGAACTCCTTGATGTACTGGGTGCTCACCACATCCTGGCCAGCATGATCAATGGCCAGCTGGCAGCCCAGCATGCGCAGGGAGCGCAGCGGCCGCTTGAGTGCTTCGAAGTGGCGGGTCACCTGGGATTCGGAGAGTTGCAGGATCAACCGCTCGTTGGTGCTGCGCGGCAACTGGAACAAGGCGAAGAAGAGCCAGCGCTGGAACTCGCGGTTGAGCAGGCTCTGGGCGCTCAGGGTCAGACTGATGGGACAGCTCTGCTCGGAACGCTGGCGCAGCAACACCAACGTTTGCTCCGCCACCAGCCGATCCAGTTGCAGCAATAGCCCCACCTTCTCCGCCATTGGCATGAAGATCCCAGCTTGCAGTTCCCGCCCCTGCTCATCGTGGATATAGGTAAGCAGATCCTGTTGCAGCACCACCTGATCCCGATCCTGCTGGACCGGTTGGGTATAAAAATCGATGCCCTGTTCTTCAAGACGGCGACTGATGAGGGTACGCCAGCGCACCGTCCCCTTGCTGCTCTGCTCCTCGTCCAGCTGCTTCTCATAGAGAAACCAGCCATTGTGCCCCTGTAGACGGGCACTCTTGAGGGCCAGCTCTGCCTCCTCCTGCACCTTGAGCAGGGTGTCTTGCGCCTGGTAGCAAACAGCACCGATGTAGATGGCCGTCTCCGGATTGACCTGCTGCGGCCAGTGCAGCCGTTGCAGGCTCTTGAGCAACTGGCTGGCACTGTCCACCATCTCGCTCTCCGACATATTGGGCAACAACACCGCAAAGACATGCCCAGCATAACGAGCCTGCAAGGCGCCATTATGCTTGCGCACAAAAGCACTGATCACGGCACTCGCCTCCAGCAGCAGATCGTGTCCCTGCAGCTCGAACTGGTCAGCTTCCAGCTCTTCCAGGCAGGCGAGTTCAATCAGCAAGACACCGCCACTCATGACGCTCGCCTCCATGATGGCGCTCTCGAGCCGGTTATCGAAGAAGAGGCGGTTGCCAATACCAGTCATCTTGTCGACGAAGGCGTTGCTGCGAATGAAGTTATCGAAGCGGCTGCGCTCCTTGCGAGCATCCGCCAGCTCAGCCAGCAGATGGTCAAGTGCCTGGCTGGCGGCAACCGGCCACTCTTCGGCGGGGTCATGGCTCAGTTTGACCAGTTTGTCATCGAGGATCAGCTGGGCGCGTATGCCCAGCAGCTCGGCCCCGCGCAACTGCTGGCGCAACCAGCGGATGGAGTACCAGAGACCGAACACCACGATAAAGATACCGAACGAGATGCCCGACATCGCCTTGATGGAGTACTCCGCCTCCTTGAAAGGACGCTCCAGCTTGAAGTTGGCCTGCATGCCCGCCTGATGGGGCAGTAGATGGCTGTATGGCACCAGCAGCGGTTCATTAACCGGACGTTGTACATCACGGAACCAGTAGACCCGCTGGTCGTTCTGGCGCACCTCCAGCTCCACCACATGAGCCGCCCGCAGCAGGGTAGGCAGCCAGCGGCTCATATCCTCCATGCCGTGAGCAACATCGAGCTGCTTGTCGATCACTTCGACCAGCGCATCAACCTTCTTTTGCTGCAACTCCATGCCCAGCTCACGAAAGCTGAATACCCCGCCAATCAGCACGGTCGCCATGGCAGCGATCACGCACAAGGTAATAAACGAGACAAGATGTGTTGTAAGTTTCATGTGCCTTTCCGTATGCCCGGCATCATCCATTGGAGTTCATGGTAGCAGTGGCACTGTAGCCATCACTATGGACGGGGATCCCGCTTCTGTAATTTAAGCGAGGCAGCATACCCAAAGCAGAGAGGGAATACCAAGGAAGGTACACAGGTGGAGCAGGGGAAGATAGCAGACAGAAAAATGGTCCCTCAAAAGGGACCAAAAGGAACACTCATATCAAAACTAACACTCTGTGCTACTGACAAAAAACAGATACAGGAGTATTGAACACACGGTGAGTCAAACCGCAGGGGTACTCTAAAGCAGTTCGGATAAGTTGGGCAATTGTCATTTATGACAGGTCAACGATAGCCTCTTTTAAAAAGAAATTAAAAAATCGATTAAAACCAATTAGTTAAAAAATCAATCAATAAGTGTGACATATCGGACTCAAATTGATTGTGCTAATGCACTATGATGGCGTGACCCATCTGTGTCTCGTGAAACAGGCAGGACTACCTTGTTACGCATCTCCCCCCTCTGGATCACTGTTCTTCTATGTGTCTTGCCCATTCTGGCAAGCCAGTCCGTCGGCATCTGGCTTACCAGACCAATGGCCAACCACCTGATGGAGCAGAAGGTGGCCGAGATAAAGCGTGCCATGGCGATACGCCATCACACCCTGGACAAGGCCATGAACGAGCAATTGGCACAGTTTGATTTCGATTGTGGTGCCAACGACATGGCGTTGCTGCGGGATCCCCGTTTTTACAGCACCCATATTCGTCTGCAGGGGTTGGAACTGGCATCAGGGAAAAGCTGCTCAAGCCTGGGTATAGGCATTTCGCTCATCAAAAATGTCAACCAGGAGGGAAAGCTTCCCGATAAACTGGGACTGACCGCCACAACAGCCAGCTTCAATACTGAGCAGGAGATGGTTGCCTACTACCAAAGCGGCGGCAACATTGCCTACTGGGTGCTCGATAACAGCTGGAGCCACGATCTGCTGCAACTCCCCTGCAGTGGCTGTTTCTATCTGGAGTTCAGTCAGCGGGATCCCGTGGCAATGACCCCCCGCTTCCCGCGCGGTAACCAGGCAATCAAGCTCGAAGAAGGCAGCCGCAGTCTGAGCTTCTTCGATCAGGACAAACTCACCCGACAAACCATCTGGGCAGGTTCCGCACTCGATCAATTTGCTCGCGAGCAAGTCAGACGCATCGCACTCTGGTGCGGTGCTATCCTGAGCGGACTGCTGGTGACCGCCTACTGGTCGCTGCGAAACTATCGCCGCTCGCTCAAGGGGCTATTGCAGGCCGGAGTGGTGCGCCAGGAGTTCATTCCCTTCTATCAGCCCATCGTGGATATTCGTACCTGGCAGGTGGCCGGTTTTGAGGCTCTGTTGCGCTGGCAACGGGGACACGAGCTGATCCCCCCGAGCGCCTTTATCGAATATGCGGAAGATCAGGGACTGATCCTGCCGATTACCAGACAGTTGTTGGAACAAGTGATCACGGATCTGCCGCAGCTGGCGCCAGAGCAGTGGATCAGCGTCAACCTGGTCGCCGCACATATCGAACAACCCTTGCTGCGCAACATGTTGAGCGAACACCACAATCCGTCGCCCGAGCGCCTTACCTTCGAGCTGACTGAACGCAAGCCGATCATCGATATTCAGAGTGCCACCGACGAGATCACCCTGCTGCAACAAATGGGATATCACTTCAAACTGGACGACTTTGGCACCGGTTACGGGGGGTTTGCCTATTTGCAACGGCTGGGCATTCGCCAAATCAAGATTGACAAGATGTTTGTCGACACCATAGGCACCAACGACCTCAAACGCAGTGTGCTGGATGCCATCATCACATTTGGTCTGGAATCAGGCATGGAGATGATTGCAGAAGGGGTTGATACGCGGGAACAGGTTGAGTATTTACGACAACGCGGCGTCTGTCTGATCCAGGGTTACGTCTTTGGCAGACCAATGGCGCTGGCAGATCTTGCCATCTGGCAACAAACGTGGCCCCCACAATATTCGCAGGAGAGCTGACACTGATATTACACAAGACAGGTCCGGCAGAGCTCGTCCCAACTGACCCGCTTGCTCCCTTTTCCACAGAGGCTGGCTGGCACTGACGCAGCCTCTGGAGCCACTAGGCTGATCGCCTTCAACCACCTGTTTACATTCAGAAACAAAATGATCTGCCCCTGGCCGGATGGAGCGCTTATCATAAGCATTCGGCTACCGTGAGCACCTTTACGCGTGCCTCCCATCAATCCCCGTCGGCCAGTGCCGCCCCGAGATGAGAACCATTGCCTATGAAGACATTTATCCGGCAAGAGATTGCCCTGCCCGTTGGCCTGCTCACCCTGCTCTTTTTCAAGACGCTCGGCAGCGACCTGCTGACAGAGACCACTCCGCTCGGGATTTATCTTCCTGTCTCGGCGATGCTGCTTGCTATCGTCACCTGGGCCATCTTTTCGGTGGTGCGCCACTCGGATGCCCTCGCCATCAAGCTTGGCGAGCCCTTCGGCACCCTGATCCTGACCCTGTCGGTCATCTCGCTGGAAGTGGTGATGATCTCCTCGGTGATGCTGACCGGCGAGCCCAACCCCACCATGGCCCGTGACACCATGTTTGCGGTGGTGATGCTGGTAAGTACCGGCCTGGTGGGCTTCACCCTGCTGTTCGGCGGCTGGCGCTACCACACCCAGAGCTTCAATCTGGACGGGGTCAAATCCTATCTGGTGGCCATCATTCCGCTGGCCCTGCTCTGTCTGGTGCTGCCGAACTTCACCCGGGGCGGCACGGTCGGCAGCATGTCTAACCCGATGTCATGGATGCTGATCATCATCTCGATCTTGCTCTACGGGGTCTTTCTGCTGATCCAGACCCGCAGCCACAGCCACTTCTTCATCGACAGCGATCATGAGGATTACGAAGAGCACCACGGCCCGCTACAGAGCAACCTCTATCACACCCTGTTGCTGCTCGCCTATCTGCTGGTGGTGATCCTGCTGGCCAAGACCCTGGCCATTCCCATCAACCACGGGGTCAAGGTGCTGGCAGCTCCGCCAGCACTGGGCGGCTTTATCGTCGCCTGTATCGTGCTGGCACCCGAAGCAGTCGGCGCCATCAAGGCGGCCTTCAATAATCAGCTGCAGCGGGCCATGAACCTTTACTTCGGCTCTGTGCTGGCCACCATCGCCCTCACCGTGCCTGCCGTGCTCTTTATCGGCTCCATGCTCGGTCAGGAGGTGCGCCTCGGTCTCTCCCCCGCCGATATGGTACTGCTGGTCACGACCTTGATGGTGTGCAAGGTGACCTTCAGCAGCGGCCGCACCAATGTGCTCCACGGAGCCACTCACCTGGTGCTGTTCGTGGTCTATCTGTTCCTGATGTTCGAACACGAATAACCGCGTTCAACCAACACCAGAAACGCAAAGACCGCCCGATTGGGCGGTCTTTTGTTATGGGCTGGATGGCCACCTAGAGGCTCGGCAGCACCCCGGTCGGGAGCAGGTCGTTGTAGCTGGCACGGCCCAGCAGCGCGGCGGCCGCCTCGATGTCCGGCGCGAAGTACCTGTCCTTGTCGTAGAAGCTGACCTCTTCCCGCAGCCGGCCCTTGGCCAGCTCGATGAGCTCGGTGCTGCGCAGGGGAGCACGAAAATCCAGCCCTTGCGCTGCCGCCAGCAGTTCCACCGCCAGAATGCCACGGGTGTTCTCGGCCATGTCCGCCAGTCGACGGCCGGCGAAGGTGGCCATGGAGACGTGATCCTCCTGATTGGCGGAGGTGGGCAGGCTGTCCACCGAGGCCGGATGGGCCAGCGTCTTGTTCTCGGAGGCGAGCGCCGCCGAGGTGACCTGAGCGATCATAAAGCCGGAGTTGACGCCGCCGTTGTTGACCAGAAACGCCGGCAGACCGGACATCCGCGAGTCGATCAGCAGCGCCATGCGCCGCTCGGACAGTGACCCGATCTCGGCGATGGCCAGCGCCAGGTTGTCGGCGGCGAAGGCCACGGGTTCTGCGTGGAAGTTGCCGCCGGAGAGGATGTCTTCATCCTCGGCAAACACCAGCGGGTTGTCGGAGACCGCGTTGGCCTCGCACACCAGCACCTCGGCTGCCTGGCGGATCTGGGTCAGACAGGCGCCCATCACCTGTGGCTGGCAGCGCAGGGAGTAGGGATCCTGCACTTTCTCGCAGTTGTGATGAGACATGCCGATCTCGCTGCCATCCACCAGCAGGTGACGGTAGCAGGCGGCCGCGTCGATCTGGCCGCGCTGACCGCGCACCGCGTGGATGCGGGCATCGAACGGCCGGCGGCTGCCAAGGGCGGCCTCCACGCTCATGGCGCCGATGGTGATGGCACCAGCAAACAGATCCTCGGCGTGGAACAGCCCTTCCAGCGCGAAGGCGGTGCTCGCCTGAGTGCCGTTGAGCAGCGCCAGCCCCTCTTTCGGTGCTAGCGCGATGGGCTCCAGCCCGGCAATCTTCAGGGCAGTGGCGGCGTCGATCAGCTCGCCCTTGTGGCGAGCCTTGCCTTCACCGATCAGCAGACAGCTCATATGAGCCAGCGGCGCCAGATCGCCGGAGGCACCGACGGAGCCCTTCTTCGGTACCACCGGATAGACTTCGGCGTTGATGAGGGTCATCAGGGCCTCAAGCACCGCCAGCCGGATGCCGGAGAAGCCGCGCGCCAGCGAGTTGAGCTTGAGCACCATCATCAGCCGCACGGTGGCGTCATTCATGTACTCGCCAATCCCTGCCGCATGAGAGAGCACGATGGAGCGCTGCAACTCGTCCAGCTGCTCCACCGGAATGCGGGTGTTGGCCAGCAAGCCAAAGCCGGTGTTGATGCCGTACACCACCCGGTTTTGCTCGATCACCTTGGTGACTACGGCGGCGGAGGCGTGGATCCCCGCCAGAGCGACGGGATCCAGTGAAATGTGTACCGGCTCGCGGCTGACGCGACGCAGGGTGGCAAGATCCAGCTCGCCCGGGGTAATAGTCAATTCAAACATGGTGTTACACCTTTCCTTTGACACCGTTGGCGCCGTCAATCATCGGCAGATCCAGTTTCGCCTCGTGGGCGCAGTTGATGGCAATCTCGTAGCCGGCATCGGCGTGACGCATCACCCCGGTGGCCGGGTCGTTGCGCAGCACCCGACCGACCCGCTTGGCGGCATCATTGGAGCCATCACAGACGATCACCACGCCGGAGTGCTGGGAGAAGCCCATGCCGACCCCGCCGCCGTGGTGCAGGGAGACCCAGGTCGCGCCGCTGGCAGTGTTGAGCAGGGCGTTGAGCAGCGGCCAGTCGGAGACGGCATCGGAGCCATCCATCATCGACTCGGTCTCGCGGTTCGGGCTCGCCACCGAGCCGGAATCCAGGTGATCGCGGCCGATGACGATGGGGGCTTTCAGCTCGCCATTCTTGACCATCTCGTTGAAGGCCAGGCCGAGGCGTACCCGATCCTTGACCCCGACCCAGCAGATCCGCGCCGGCAGGCCCTGGAAGGCGATGCGCTCGCGAGCCATGTCGAGCCAGTTGTGCAGGTGAGGATCATCGGGGATCAACTCCTTCACCTTCTGGTCGGTCTTGTAGATGTCTTCCGGATCGCCGGAGAGCGCCACCCAGCGGAACGGGCCAATGCCCTCGCAGAACAGCGGGCGAATGTAGGCCGGGACGAAGCCGGGGAAGTCGAAGGCGTTTTTCACCCCCTCCTCCAGCGCCATCTGGCGAATGTTGTTGCCATAATCCAGCGTGGCCGCACCGCGGGCTTGCAGGGTCAGCATGGCTTCGACCTGACGGGCCATGGAGTGGCGAGCGGCCTGGTTCACTTCCTGGGGCGCGGATTTTTGCAGCGCGCGCCACTGGGCCACGCTCCAGCCCTGCGGCAGGTAGCCGTGCACCGGGTCATGAGCCGAGGTCTGGTCGGTCACCACGTCCGGGGTGATGCCACGGGCCACCAGCTCGGCGAACACATCGGCGGCGTTGCCGAGCAGGCCGACGGAGACGGCGCTGCCGCTCTGCTTGGCCTCTTCGATCATGGCCAGCGCCTCATCCAGGCTGTGGGCCTTCTTGTCCACGTAGCGGGTACGCAGACGAAAATCGATGCGGGTCTCGTCGCACTCCACCGCGATCATCGAGAAGCCGGCCATGGTAGCGGCCAGCGGCTGGGCGCCACCCATGCCACCCAGACCGCCGGTCAGGATCCAGCGCCCCTTGGGCTCGCCGTTGAAGTGCTGGTTGGCCACCGCGAAGAAGGTTTCGTAGGTGCCCTGCACGATCCCCTGAGTACCTATGTAGATCCAGGAGCCGGCGGTCATCTGGCCGTACATCATCAGGCCCTTTTTATCGAGCTCGTTGAAGTGCTCCCAGTTGGCCCAGTGCGGCACCAGGTTGGAGTTGGCGATCAGCACCCGCGGCGCATCCTTGTGGGTCTGGAACACCCCGACCGGCTTGCCGGATTGCACCAGCAGGGTCTGATCCTCCTCCAGCCGGGTCAGCACCTCGACGATCTTGTCAAAGCAGGCCCAGTTGCGGGCGGCGCGACCGATGCCGCCATAGACCACCAGCGACTGGGGATGCTCGGCCACCTCGGGGTCCAGGTTGTTCATCAGCATCCGCAGCGGCGCTTCGGTGAGCCAGCTCTTGGCGGTCAGTTCGGTGCCGCGCGGGGCACGGATCACGCGGTTCGGATCATGACGGGGATCCTGGTGTTGCTGGGACATATACACTCCTTGTTTATCGATGCAGCAGGGTGGCGGCCGGCCGGTGGCAGGCCGCTACTTGGTTAACTGATGGACCAGCCGGGCGGCCACGCGGGCACTGCGGTTGTCCTGATCCAGACTCGGGTTGTATTCGGCCAGATCGGCGAGCAGCAGCTTGCCGCTGGCCCGGATATGGGCAATGAGCGGTTCGATGACCGCCAGCTCCACGCCGCGGGCGGCGGGGGCGCTCACTCCCGACATCACGGCTCCGGGCAGCACATCAAGATCGATGGTCAGATAGAGGTGATCACAATCGGCGATAAAGGCATCCAGCCCGCTTAGCAAGGCTGGCAGCTCGGTCTGGGTCATTGCCTCGTCCAGCACATGCCACACACCCAGCGCCTCGGCGCGGGCAAACAGGGCTTGGGTATTGGCGGTCTCGGCTACCCCGAGGCAGGCGTAGCGAAACGGCGTGCCCTGAGCGGCGCACTGCTCGGCGATCTGGAAGAAGGGGGTGCCGGAGCTTGCCAATTCCTGCTTCATGCGCAGGTCGAAGTGGGCGTCAAAATTGATAATGCCGACTCGCCCCTGACCCGCCAGATGCAAGTTGAGGCCGCTCCAGCTGCCGAAGGCCACCTCGTGGCCGCCCCCCAGCACCAGCGGGAAGTGGCCCAGATCGAGCGCAGCGGCGACCCGCTCGGCCAGACGGCCGTGGGCGGCGTCGAGATTGCCATCGGTACAGCTCACATCTCCGCCATCGTAGACGGGACGGTTCAGGTGCCAGGCAGTGTTGGCCAGCAGCTTGCGCACAGCCAGCGGCGCCCCGGCAGCACCAATGCGCCCCTTGTTGCGGCGAACCCCTTCATCGCAGGCAAAACCAAGCAGTACTACACCGGCAGAGTCTTGTGCTCCGGCGGTCCAGGGCAGCACCTTGTCGTGCCAGCGCAGGGCCAGTTCACCATCTTCCGGATCCTGCCGCCCCTGCCAGAGTGACATGTCGATCGGGTTGAACTTATCCATGGAGGGTCTCCTCGCCGTTGAAGATGCGGCCTGCCAGCTGATCGACGCCGACCATGTAACTCAGCTCGGCCGGATGGGCGCAGTGCCAGATCAGGAAATCGGCTGCCATGCCGACCCTGAGCTGACCAAGGCGATCCTGCTCGCCAAGCGCTTTGGCGGCGTGACGGGTCACCCCGACCATGGCCTCCAGCGGGGTCAGGCCAAACAGGGTGCAGGCCATGTTCATCGCCATCCGCAGCGAGACGATGGGGGCCGTACCCGGGTTGATGTCTGAGGAGACCGCCATCGCCACCCCCGCCTTGCGCAGGGTGGCAACCGGCGGCAGCTTGGTCTCTTTGAGGAAGTAGAAGGCGGTGGGCAGCAGGGTGGCGACCACGCCACGGTGGGCCAGCGCCAGGATCCCTTCCGGATCCAGATACTCCAGATGATCCACCGAGAGGGCGCCAAAGTGGGCAGCGAGTGTGCTGCCACCGAGATTGGAGAGCTGATCCATATGCCCCTTCACCGGCAGGCCGTATTGATCCGCCGCCAGATAGACCTGCTCGGTCTGGGCCAGCGAGAAGCCGATGTGCTCGCAGAAGACATCTACCGCATCGGCCAGACCCGCCTCGGCGGCGGCCGGGATGATCTCCTGACAGATGGTCTCGACCCAGCTGTCGGGATCGTCGCGATACTCCGGCGGCACCGCATGGGCCGCCAGCAGAGTGGTCTTGACCCGGATCGGCAACGCCTCTCCCAGTCGACGGGCCACCCGCAGCATCTTGAGTTCATCATCCAGCGTCAGGCCATAGCCGGACTTGATCTCCACCGTGGTGACCCCTTCGCGGATCAGGGATTTCACCCTCGGCAACGCCAGATCGAACAGTTGCTCTTCGCTGGCGGCACGGGTCGCACGCACCGTGCTGATGATGCCGCCGCCCCGACGGGCGATCTCGGCATAGGGCACACCCTGCTGACGCAGCTCGAACTCTTCGGCACGGCTGCCGGCGAAGATGAGGTGTGTATGGCAATCGATAAGGCCGGGGGTGACCAGCTTGCCCTGCATATCATGCCAGTGAGCAGGATACGGCCCCTTCAGTTCGGCCATCGGCACCAGCGCATGGATCTTGCCATCCTTCACGCCGATGGCGTGGAGCGGCAGCAGGCCGTAGTCGGCCAGCTCATCATTCAGGGTGGCGGGTGTCACGTTGAGCCAGACACGCTCGCAGTTCAACAGTTCCTTGTTCATAGCGACCTCAAATGTATATACATATTCTTATAGTCGATCTCTATGACGAAAGAAAGAGCGAAATTCACATCCTGATAACAGCATCAAACTTAGAGTTTAAGCACAAAAAAGCCCACCAGGAGGTGGGCTTTGCAAAATCTAGTTGTATATACATTTAATCCAACTGAGTCTTGGAGCTGAGCTTGTAGCGGGAACCGGGGGAGAGCAAACGGGCGTAGGAGACCAGATGCCCCTCCGACCAGGTGCGTCTGTGCAACAACAGGCAGGGAGAATCTACGCGGATCTGCAACAATCCCGCCTCACCGGCGCTGGGCAACACGGCTTCCACCACGTGCTCCATCTCGGAGAGGGGGCAGACATCCATCAGATAGCGGTTGGGGGTCTGTTGGGTAAAATCCTGCTCGCCATAGCCCGGCAAACGCCCGGCATCGACGAAGCGCTCCTCCAATTGCAACGGCTCCCCATCGGCCTGATGGACGATCAGGCTGTGAAAGATGGGGGCGCCAACCCGCAGCCCCAGTTGTACCGCCACCTTCTCATCGGCAGCCTGGCGTTGCAGCCGGATCACCCGGCCGCTGTACTCGCTGCCCCGTTCGGCGATCTCGTCGGCGATGTTGCGAATGGCCAGCAGCGGCGACTCGGTGCGCCTGTCCGCCACGAAGCTGCCGGAACCGGCGGTGCGCACCAGCCACCCCTCGGCCACCAGTTCGCGCAGCGCCTTGTTGACCGTCATCCGGCTCACGGCGAACTGCTCGCACAGGGCGGCCTCGGTCGGGATCCGGTCGCCCGCCTGATAGTGGCGTTCGCGGATCCCGTCCAGGATGTGCTGCTTGATTTGCATATAGAGGGCCGGTGCCAACGGGATGCTCCTCAGCGACGGCGGTGGGGCGGACGCATATCCGGCCAGGCGCGGTAGACGTCGGGGATCTGATCCGGCCCGCTGATACAAAGATCAAGGTCATGCAGCAGACCGTCCTTGATGCCGTAGATCCAGCCGTGTACCGCCAGCTCCTGCCCCTTGCGCCAGGCATTCTGGATGATGGTGGTGTGGCAGACGTTGGCGACCTGCTCGGCCACGTTCAGCTCGCACAGGTAGTCGAAGCGCTCGTGCTCATCCTCGATGGCATCCAGCTGCTCGCGATACTTGAAGTAGACATCCTTGATGTTGCGCAGCCAGTTGTCGATGAGCCCCAGCTCTTGGTTCTGCATCGCCGCCTTGACGCCGCCGCAGCCGTAGTGGCCGCAGACGATGATGTGCTTCACCTTGAGCACCTCGACCGCATATTGCAGCACCGAGAGGCAGTTGAAGTCGGTGTGTACCACCAGGTTGGCGACGTTGCGGTGGACAAACACATCCCCCGGCAGCAACCCCATCAGCTGGTTGGCAGGGACCCGGCTGTCGGAGCAGCCAATCCAGAGGTATTCGGGGGCCTGCTGGGCAGAGAGGGTAGCAAAGAATTCGGGATCCTCGGCCTTGATCTGCTCCGCCCACTCGCGGTTGTTGGTAAACAGGTCGTTCAACAGTTTCACTATCTGCTCTCCCTACAGTGGCAGTGGCGGCAACATACCATACACAAGGGTAACCAAGGCAAGGCCGACCAGCCCCCTGCAAAACAAAAACAGGGCCATTAGGCCCTGTTTTTATGAGAGGAAGCATCAGGCTTCCATGGCATCTTTCAGCTTCTTGAGCGCATTCTTCTCAAGCTGGCGCACTCGCTCGGCAGAAACGCCGTAGGTATCGGCCAGCTCCTGCAGAGTGGTCTTGCTCTCATCGTCGAGCCAGCGGGCTCGGATGATGTGCTGGCTGCGCTCGTCCAAAGTAGCCAGAGCCGAGCTCAGGCGACGGGTCGCATGGTCGTCCCAGTTGTCGTTCTCGATGGTCGCAGCCAGATCGGAGGATTTGTCCTCCAGATAGTGGACCGGTGCGAAACCACCCTCTTCGTCATCATCACCGACCAGGTCGAAGGCTTGATCATAGTTGCTCATGCGCGCTTCCATCTCGGTCACGTCAGCGGCAGAAACGCCTAGATCGGCCGCCACTGCCTGAACCTCTTCGTGGTTCAGCCAGCCCAGACGTTTTTTGGATTTGCGCAGGTTGAAGAAGAGCTTGCGCTGGGCCTTGGTGGTCGCCACCTTGACCATGCGCCAGTTGCGCAGAACATATTCGTGGATTTCGGCCTTGATCCAGTGCACGGCAAAGGAGACCAGGCGCACGCCGACACTCGGGTCGAAGCGCTTGACCGCCTTCATCAGGCCGATGTTGCCTTCCTGCACCAGGTCGGCCTGGGGCAGACCGTAACCGGCATAACTTTTGGCGACATGAACGACAAAGCGCAGGTGCGACATGACCAGCTGACGAGCAGCCTCAAGGTCGCCATCCTGCTGCAAACGCTCAGCCAGCTCACGCTCTTCCTCTGCGCTCAGCACCGGAATCGAGTTGACTGCCTGGATATAGCCTTCCAAACTACCTTGCGGAATCAAAGCCATAGTGCGCTGCAATGAAGTTCCCATCTGTTACCTCTTACTTTTCAATCGAATCAGTCTAACACCCAGATTGGGTCTGTCTACTGACCTGATGTCATTCTGCGGCGTCTATCAAAGAACATGTCCAGCTTTAGACCGGCTTATCTTATGCCTGCAGGATGAATCATGAATGAACAGTCAAAAAAAAGGGGTCACAATGAAGGACCCCCGAAAAGTAGCATGCTAAGTCCATTGTTGCGGAGCTCGCAACCTTCACATGCTTGCCAAGTCTGACGAGCAAGGCAGAGGGGCCACACTCGTATAAATGCTTCAGCCTAATAGACTGCTTATAAATCAGAAGGTTCCGTGGATCCATAAAAGATCCGAGAGATCTTATTTAATTCAGAATACTCTGACTAAGGGGGTCAAGCCAGAAACGGACCTTCTTTTACTTGATCCACCTCTCAAAATCCAGCGATTTACTTTGATAATAAATTAATCAGGATGGCTCTATATCGCGAATGTGACGATGAACTGAAAACCATGATGCGATCAGCCCCAGCAGAGCCCCCAGCAGGATCAGGTTCACCCCGTCCACCAGACCCATGCCAACCAACCGGAAGTTACTGTTATACAAGCCCGCAAGCTCCTTAACTACCCCTTCGCTCCAGATTACCATCACCTCGGTCAACCACCAGGCCAACATGCCACCAATCACCCCGAACCAGATGCCGGTATAGAGGAAAGGGCGATGGATGAAGGCATCAGTTGCCCCCACCAGCTTGAGCACCTCAATCTCTGAGCGCTGGTTGAGGATGTTGAGACGCAGGGTATTGCCGACGATCAGCAGCACGGCGGAGAGCAGCAGCACCGCGATGCCGGTAATGGTGTGGCGCAGCAGGTTCATGATCCCCTGCAGGCGAGTCAGCCACTGCAGATCCAGCTTGCCCTGCTCGACCCCATCCTCATTGTTTAGCTTGCCGAGCAACTCGGCGGCCCCTTCCGGATTCTGCCAGCGCGGATCCGGAATGACGCTCAACACTGGCGGCAGCGGGTTGCTGTCGAGGTAGTCGAGAGCATCGCCGAAGCCGGAGATCTCGCGAAACTCCCGCAACGCATCGTCACGGCTCAGGTAGGTGACCGAATCCACCTCGGGATAGAGCAGGATCCGGTGCTGCAGATCGAGAATGCTCTGCTCCGGCAGATCCTTGCGCAGGTAAAGGGAGATCTGGGAACTGCTCTGCCAGCTCCCCTCCACCACCTCGGCGTTTTTCAGCAGCACATGGAAACAGGAGGGCAGTGCCAAGCTGACGCCAAGCACCGCCAGCGTCATCAGGGAGGCGAGCGGATTGCGCCACAACTCTCCGAGACTGGCAAACGCCTGCCGCACATGGTCAACCCCGTACATCATCAGACGGCGCAGTGGCGGTTGTTTATGACGAACGATAGCCATCAGAGCTCCTCCCCGGCCGAATACATGCGACCCGCCTTGAGGGTCAGGGTGCGATAGCGCATGCGGGCGATCAGCCCCAGATCGTGGGTGGCAATCAGTACCGAGACCCCAAAATTGTTGAACTCCTGAAATAGCCGCATGATGTCCATGGAGAGCTGGGGATCCAGGTTGCCGGTCGGTTCATCCGCCAGCAGCAGCGGCGGCTTGTTGACGATGGCGCGGGCGATACCGACCCGCTGCTGCTCACCACCGGAGAGCATGCGCGGCTGGTAGCGCTCCTTGCCGAGCAGCCCCACCTTGTCCAGCGCCGCCGCCACCCGCTTGTTGATGTCCGCATGGCTGTAACCATCGATCACCAGCGGCAGCGCCACGTTGTCGAACACGGTTCTGTCCATCAGCAGGCGGTGATCCTGAAAGATCATCCCGATCTGGCGGCGAACATAGGGGATCTGGCTGCGCTGGATATGGCTGACATCATCACCATGAAAGAAGACGCGACCATCGGTCGGACGCTCCATCACGCTGATCAGTTTGAGGAGGGTACTCTTGCCCGCCCCCGAGTGCCCGGTCAGAAAAGCCATCTCCCCCTTGCGCAGGTGAAAGCTGACCTTTTGCAGCGCCTGATGGCCGCCGCTGTATACCTTGCTGACCTTGTCAAAACGAATCATAACGGTTCCCTGAAATTGACAAACCCCGACCGGAGTCGGGGCATGGAACACTTACTCATCACGGCTGAGCTGACTCATCGCGGCCGGACTTATTCATCGCGGCTGAAGAGCGCCTCGATGAAGTCGTTGGCAACGAAGGGACGCAGATCGTCGATCCCCTCGCCCACCCCAATGTAGCGGATCGGGATCTGGAACTTGTCGGCCACCGCAAAGATGACGCCGCCCTTGGCCGTGCCATCCAGCTTGGTGAGGGTAATGCCGGTCAGGCCCACCGCCTCGCTGAACAGCTTGGCCTGGCTCAGGGCGTTCTGGCCGGTGCCCGCATCCAGTGTCAGCATGATCTCGTGGGGCGCCGCATCGTCCAGCTTCTTCATCACCCGCACCACCTTCTTGAGCTCTTCCATCAGGTTGCTCTTGTTCTGCAGGCGGCCGGCGGTGTCGGCGATCAGCACGTCAGCCCCGCGGGAACGGGCGGCCTCGATGGCGTCATAAATAACGGAGGCGGAGTCGGCACCGGTATGCTGGGCAATCACCGGAATGTTGTTGCGCTGACCCCAAACCTGCAGCTGTTCGACAGCGGCAGCACGGAAGGTGTCACCCGCCGCCAGCATCACGCTCTTGCCCTCGGCCTGGAACTGCTTGGCCAGCTTGCCGATGGTGGTGGTCTTGCCGACGCCGTTTACGCCGACCATCAGGATCACATAAGGCTTCTTGCTGGTGTCGATCACCAGCGGCTGCTCCACCTTGGCCAGCATCTCGCCCATGTCCTGCTTAAGCAGGCCGTAGAGCGCCTCGGCATCCTTGAGCTGCTTGCGATCCGCGTGCTGCACCAGCCCTTCGATGATGCGAGTGGTGGTATCCACACCGAGATCGGCGGTCAGCAGCTGGGTTTCCAGCTCCTCAAACAGCTCATCGTCGATCTTCTTGCCACGGAACAGGCCGAAGAAACCGGAGCCGATATTCTCCTTGGTGCGTACCAGACTGCGCTTGAGGCGAGCAAAGAAGCCCTCCCGCTGCGGTTTGTCCTGGGTGTCGTCGTCCACCTTGGCGGCCAATGGCAGAGCAGCCAGTGCAGCGGCCTCAGCCTCCATCGCGGCGACCAGGCGCATATCTTCCGCGCGCTGGGCCTCTTTGGCGATACGGGCTTCTTCCGCAGCCTGAGCTTCAGCGGCAATACGAGCCTCTTCCGCAGCCTGAGCTTCGGCGGCAATGCGAGCTTCTTCCGCTGTGCGGACTTCGGCAGCAATGCGAGCCTCTTCCGCGGCGCGAGCCTCGGCAGCAATGCGAGCCTCTTCCACAGCGCGAGCTTCGGCAGCAATGCGAGCCTCCTCTGCAGCGCGAGCCTCGGCAGCAATGCGAGCCTCTTCCGCAGCGCGGGCTTCGGCGGCGATACGAGCATCTTCCGCGGCACGGGCTTCGGCGGCAATGCGAGATTCTTCCGCGGCGCGAGCTTCGGCGGCGATGCGGGCCTCTTCTGCGGCGCGAGCCTCGGCGGCGATACGAGCATCTTCTGCAGCGCGGGCTTCGGCCGCGATACGAGCCTCTTCCGCGGCGCGGGCTTCGGCGGCAATGCGAGATTCTTCCGCGGCGCGAGCTTCGGCAGCGATGCGAGCCGCTTCAGCAGCTTGTGCTTCTGCGGCAGTGCGAGCGGCTTCAGCGGCACGTTCCTCTTCGGCGATCAGCGCTTCGTTGACGATCACCGGCTCCAGATCGGAGGCGCACTCCTCCACCACCAGCGGGCCGTGGTCGTCCAGCTCGGTCGGCAGGCAGCAATCATCTTGCAAAACGGGATTCTGTGCGCTGGCAGGCACTTCGGGGGCAACAGCCGGCGTACTATCGGAAACAGTTATATCGGAAACGGGAGCGGGGGTAGCAGTGACCTCGGGCTCAACGGTAACGGGGGTGGCTTGGGGTGTCTGTGGTTGGACAGCCTCAGCCTCTTCTTTCTTGCGGCCGAAACCCAGCCAGGAAAACAAACCTTTTGCCATCTAAAAATACTCACATCAAAGGCTGACTGCTAAGATAGCCGTCCCTTGGCGGGTCGGCATAAAAATGAACCGCCTTATACTACCACTTTATTTTCTGACGATGAAACGCGATGCCCAGAGTGAAATCCAGCCGTAGCAACCCGAGCAAGAGTCCCGCCCCGCAAGGAAAATCGGGCTTTGTAAGAATCATCAGCGGCCAGTGGCGAGGCCGCAAATTGCCGGTCAAGGATGTGGAGGGGCTCAGGCCCACCACGGATCGCGTCAAGGAGACCATCTTCAACTGGCTGGCCCCCCACATTCGCGGCACCCGCTGCCTGGATCTGTTTGCCGGTAGCGGCGGACTCGGGCTGGAGGCGCTGTCGCGCTATGCCGAGCAGGTGACCCTGATCGAGATGGACAAAGGGGCCGCGGACCAGATCAAGAAGAACCTGACCGCCCTCGGCAGCAGTCAGGGTCAGGTGATCCAGTCAGATGCAGTGAGCTGGCTGCAAGGCCCAGCCACGCCGTTTGATCTGGTGTTCCTCGATCCGCCGTTTCGCCGCGAGCTGCTGCCGCAAGTGTGCGAACTGCTGGAGCAGCGCGGCTGGCTGGCACCGGACGCCCTGATCTATCTGGAGCGGGAAAAAGAGATGGCCGATCTGGCGCTGCCCGCCAGTTGGCAACTACTCAAGGACAAGCAGGCAGGTCAGGTCTGTTATCAACTCTATCTACGGGAGGTAAACAATGAAGCGGGTCTTTAATCTGTTGGCGATGGGGCTGATACTGTTCTTCTGGTTTGGCGTACTGGTGAGCCTGATTGCCCCGCTACCCGGCAAACTCAACGGCTTTCTGCCGGTCTGTGGCGTGATTGTCGCCCTGCTGCACTGGCTGCAGGCCAGCATGATCAAGGCAGCTTGCAAACGCTACTTCGCGGTCACCAAGGCCGAATTTGTCACTGTGCTGATCTTTGGCGTGTTTGGCATGGTCGACATTCGTCAGCGCCTGCAAGAGATCGTCAACGCCGCCCAGCGAGGTAATCTCTCGGACAAACCATAAAAGAAAAGGGGACGGCGGTAGCCGTCCCCTAGAGTCGTGTCGTCCTGTCCTTAGAACTGCAATGCTCCCTGCAATCCCTGACTTTATCCTAATCCTTTGGAATATCCCCTTTCCAATCCGTTGGCATGTCCTGCGGCGTTCCTGGCCTGGCAATTCATCCTGAACTGCTTCACTGTCTCCATCCTGGAGGTGTCCATTACCACGTCCTGTGGGGGTCCTTGCGTCTTCCTGACAGATAACCATCCGGGTTATCTCACTTCATCTTGAAGTATTCCTCTCGCATCCGGCGAGGTCCTGTTCATCCTGAAGAACGAGGTTCCGTTCGTTCTGCTCTCATCCCGAGAGTGTCCTGCCGCGTCCTGCGGTGTTCCTTATTCATCCGTGACGATAATCATCCTGATTATCGAGCTCATCCTGAGGTGTCCCTTGTCCACATCCTGCGGACTATTCCATCTTTATGCGCTGCCCTGCATCCTGCCGGACCAGCTCCGTCCTTGTGAGACCCATAGTAAGGAAATGCGGACCCCGAACAAGGGCCATCCGATGATAAAGATCTGATGCCGCTCCCATTTCAAAAAACAAACTTAAAAACTAACCCTTCAATATCAGCAAGTTAATTAGTTTCACAGGAAAGCTCGATCATTCTGGCATGGCTTCGCGTACGGTTCAAAGCGCCAGCCTCTTACAGTGGCTATGGCAGATCTCTTACACGGGATTCGCCCCCAAAAACGGGGCAGGAAAACGGTTCAATCCTGTCGTTAAGACTTAAAAATTAGTTGAATAAATATGCTTAAAAAAAAAGCAAAAAAAGAGCCGAGACCAGGCTCGACTCTTCACATGCAATTTCTTAATCAGCTCAAGCGGTTGGCCGGATTGAGATAGGCCTTGCGCAGCGATTCCGGCGCCAGCACCTCCAGTTCACCGCTGATATTGTTCAACCAGCTGCGAAACTCCGGGGTGTCCTGCACTTCGGTCTCCACCACCACGCTGCGCTTGTCATAGCGGGTCATGCGCGGATTGTTGCCGGGGATCTGGTTATCCAGCAGCGACTGGCTGTTGGCATCGATCCGGCCGACGAAACGGATCGGGCCGCTCACATCCTGATAACCCTGATCTCGGATCAGCTTCTGAATATTGAAATCCTTCGGCTGGGTGGCGCTGAAGTTGGTCAGCTCCACATTCTTGATATGGTCAAACGGGATGCCGTAGACCTTGGGATCCAGCTCTGAGAGAGTGCAGAGCAGGATCGGACCGTCCGGCTGATTGAGAATGCCGAGCGGGTTGATACGGTCGTAGCAGAGCCACACGGTGCGCTCTTTGATCACGCGCTGGATCTCGGCACTGAACTTGCGACCACGCCAGAGCGCATCGCGGATCAAGGTGCTGCGGCGGATCTCCGGGTTGCCGGCAAACGGACGCGGTGACTGGTGGACACTCTCCAGCCAGCGTTCGGCCAGTTCGCTCTGGCTGTCGCGGATCACCTGACTCGCTTTGTCGACCAGCGGGTTCAATTCGGTCAATACACTCGCCGGTAACAGTTGGCTCGCCTGATCACTCCAGGTTTTCAGGGCCACTGCCAGCGAGAGGGGCATGATATTGGCAAAGTCATTGAGGCCGTGGCGCTCGAAGCACCAGCCATGGGGTTTACTGCGCTCGTCCGAGGTGAGGTCGAACAGTCCCATGCCGGACATCTCCTCCAGGTCCCGTTGCACGGTACGCAGACTGACGTGGATGCCTTCCTCTTCCAGTTTTACCTGAAGTTGGCTGGCGGTCAGCTTGTAAGGGCGGTGCGGGATGCAACGCGCCAAGGTCAGTTGTCGTAACAGCTTCTTACTCATGGTGCATGCCTTCACTGGTTTAGCGTTGATCGTATCCTAGTCGCAACTTGCGACAGTCTATGTCGCAAGTTTTGCGGCGACAACTGTCGCCATTTTCATACAAAGCAACTCATGTACATGATTTATAATATAAAAATCACTTAGCACGGCAAACTTAACACTTTAAGACAAGCTAACCATCACGAAGAAAACTAAGTGGAGAGGCAGGCTAACATCAAGGGGAATAGGATTTTTCTGAATCTGTTCTTTTGAAATAGCCGGAGGGAGGCAATCCTCCCTCCAAGCTCAATCACATCAGCCACGACCAGGCTGACTTGGTGATGGCCGCACCGACCATGTAGCCAAACACCGCCAGCGCCGCCACACCGGCCACCAGCTTCTGACCGCGGGCCGGGCGCTTGAGTGCCATGACACCCAGACCGATATAGAGCACCAGTGCAATCAGCTTGGCCATCAGCCAGGGCTGCTGGCCGGGGCTCAGCTGCAAGGTCACCGCCAGCAGCACGCCAAACAGCAGCAGGAAGGTGTCGTTGATATGGGGCAGGATCTTCAGCCACTTCTGCTGCAACCGATCGCTGCCGGCCAGCGCCAGACTCCAGCGATAGATAAAGAGCAGCAGACTGACCAGCGCCAGCGTCATATGCAGGTGTTTGAACATGGGATAATAGGCAATCATTTTGCTTCCTTGTCGTCGTCGGGTAGCCCGCTGTTCCAGTTGTGGGCATGGATACGCTCCTGCCCCTCCTCGTCGTCTTGCAACAGATCGGAGAGGATCTCCCGGTATTGCAGGCTCTTGTTGATATAAGTGTGTTCGTCGTCCAGATAGTTGACCTGCTCACGCAACAGCCAGTTATCGTGCTGCTTGAAGGTCTGCCCCGCCCGCCAGGCCTGGTTGGCCCGAAAACCGAGCTGGGTCAGGGCTTCCACCCCCAGATCGACCGCCGAGCCCAGGGTTTCCCGGTGCACGCTCTCGACCCCGTGGCGCAGGATCTCGTGGGCATGGGGTCGATCCAGCGCTCGCGCCAGGATCTTCAGGTGCGGGAAGTGCTTCTGCACCATCTCGATCACCGCCAGCGAGGTAGCTGGATCGTTGATGGAGAGCACCAGCAGCTTCGCCTTGTGCGCCCCTGCGGCATGGAGCAGATCGATCCGGCTGGCATCGCCATAGAAGACCTGATAGCCATACTTGCGCAGGGTCTCTATCTGGCTAGCATCCTGCTCGAGGATGGTGGTACCGATGCCGTGACCGTGCAGCAGACGCCCCACGATCTGACCGAAGCGGCCGAAGCCCGCGATGATCACCGGATGCTCCACCAGCTCAGGTTGCTCATGCTGCGGTGCGTCGCTCTGGTTACGGTAATCGAACCAGGGCTGGATCACCCGATCGTTGAGGATCAGCAGCAGCGGGGTGAGCGCCATCGAGAGCGCCACCACCAGCGTCAGCAGCGAGATGGTCTCGCCGGGCAGCACCCGGTTCTGGGCGGCAAACGAGAAGAGCACGAAGGCAAACTCGCCGCCCTGTGCGAGCGCCAGCGCGAAGGTCCAGCGTTGACTCGGCGAGATACGGATGATAAAGCCGAGCGCCATCAACACCAGCCATTTGAGCACCATCAGGCCAACCACCAGCGTCGGGATGAGGAAAGGGTGTTCGGCAAACAGCCCGAAGTCGATCCCCGCCCCCACCGACATAAAGAAGAGGCCGAGCAGCAAGCCCTTGAACGGCTCAATGTCCGCCTCCAGCTCATGGCGATATTCGCTGTCGGCCAGAACCACACCGGCGAGGAAGGAGCCGAGAGCGGGCGAGAGCCCCACCGACTCCATCAGCACCGCGATGGCGATCACCAGCAGCAGAGCGGCGGCGACGAAGATCTCCCGCATATGGGACTGGGCGATGGCACGAAATACCGGCCGCATCAGGTAGTGGCCACCCAGCACGATGCCGGAGATGGCCGCGACTACCAGCAGACCATGCTGCCACCCCGCCAGCTCGGAGCCGCCATTGCTGGCGACCGGCGCCATGGCCAGCAGCGGCAGCAGCGCCAGGATCGGAATGACCGCAATATCCTGAAACAGCAGCACCGCAAAGGCGGAGCGACCGCTCTCGCTCTGCATCAGCTTGCGCTCCTGCAGGCTCTGCAGAACGATGGCGGTGGAGGAGAGCGCCAAAATGAGGCCGATGGCCAACCCCTGTTGCAGCGGCAGACCGATCAGGTGCGCCACGCCGGTCAGCGCAGCCGTGGTAAGCAGCACCTGCAGGCCGCCGGTGCCGAGGATCGGCCCCTTCAACTGCCACAAGAGGGCCGGACGCAATTCAAGACCGACCAGAAACAGCATCAGCACCACGCCAAACTCGGCGAAGTGCATCACATCCTTCTGCTCCCCCACCAGCCCCAGCAGAAAGGGGCCTATGATGATTCCCGCCAGCAGGTAGCCGAGCACCGAGCCCAACCCCCAGCGTTTGGCCAGCGGCACCGCGATGACGGCGGCGGAGAGATAGATAAAGGCATCAAACAGGATCCCGTGGCCCATCAGTCAGCCCTCCACATGAACGTCTGATCCGGCTCATAAGCTCGGCCAACAAGCTGCCCGTGTTTCATCAGAGCACCTCCAGCAAGTCGCGCAGATAAGGGCGCCCGGCCAGTTGCTCCGGGGTCAGCTGATCGTCACGCAGGGCGCAAAGCAGCTGGCGATAGTCCTGACCACAGCGGCGCAGGGCGGCGGGATCCTTGATCTTGTGAAAGGAGTGCAGCACAAAAGGCGGCAGCCAGTTCATGCCGCACAAGGTGGCCGCCTGCTGAAATGGCAGCAGAAAATCGAGCAGCGGTCGGCTGTTGTAACCCTCGCTGCAGTAGGACTCCGGCGCCCCGCCGGTGGTGATGGCGCTCAGCCACTGCTTGCCCTTGAGGGCGTGGGCTTCGGGGCCGTAGGCGTAGCCATACTCCAGCACCAGATCCATCCACTCCTTCATGATGGCCGGACAGGAGTACCAGTAAAACGGGTGCTGGAAGACGATGATATCGTGCTCACAGAGCAGCGCCTGCTCCCGCTTCACATCGATGAACATGTCGGGATAGTGCTGATAGAGGTCGTGAACCGTGACCCCCTCCAGCCCCTCAATCGCCTGCAACAGCTGCTTGTTGGCCCGCGAGCTCTGCAGAGCGGGATGGGAAAAAATTACCAGAATGCGTTTCATGACCACATCACCCGAACAAAGCCTTGCAGTGCAAGGCACGGTAAACAGAAAAGGGGAGTCTGGGGAGCTGCATCGTAAAGGTGCACAGGAAAGCGACCTTATCAGGAAGCGCCATAACCTGCCAACTCGGGGATCAGCTCCCGCAGCGCCGGATTGAGGGTCTGGTGGGCGGGATAGCAGAGCCCGATCCGGCGAAACATCCGCGGCCCGCTCACCGGCAAGGTACAGAGCCCTGCCTCATCCTCCACCAGCCCGTCCGGCAGAAAACTGATGCCGACCCCCGCCAGCACCAGCGCCATCACCAGCCCCTTGCTCTCGGCCTTGGCCACCAGATTGAGGGTGAGCCGGTCACAGGCCAGCAGGCCGATAGTCTGCTGGTGCGCTTCGCAGGGCGGGCACTCAATAAAATCATAATGTTGCAGCTCGGCCAGCTCGATCCTTTCGCAACTGGCCAGGGGATGGTCGACCGGCACGCAGAGCACGTAATCCTCCTCCCACAGCGGCAGGAAGATCTCGTCCTCCCGGCGCAAGGCATCCAGCGTCAAGCGGCAGTCGGCGGGTGTGGTGTAGTCGGAGAGGGTGAGATCCAGCTGCGGCAACACGCGCTGTACTTGCTGCAGCAGCCCGGCCACTCGGCGGCGACTCAAGTCCGGCATGATGGCGATATTGAGCCTCGCACGCGTCGCTTTCTGGCGAAACAGCTCCGGCAGACGGCGCGCCTCCTCCACCAGCTTGACCGCGTGGGGATAGAGATAGTGGGCCGGAGCTTTCGCCACCACCCCCTTCTTGCCCCGGACAAACAGGCTGTCACCGAGCGCCTCTTCCAGCTGGCGCAGTCCCGCCGAGAGGGAGGGCTGGCTGACGTGGCAGCGCTCGGCCGCCGCCGTGATGTTCTTCTCTTCATAGATGGCGATGAAGAAACGCAGCAATCTCAAGTCCAGCATAAACCAACCATAGTTTTTTCAGATGATAACCAGCGGAAAACAATATTTATCACTTATAGATACAGTGACTATAGTGATTGGGTTCCGTGCTGGCCCGCCACCTGTTTGCTCAAACCGACTCTTGAATCAGAAGGAAAGACCCATGTCCAAATCTCTCGTCGTGATCACCGGTGCCTCCGCCGGGATCGGTGCCGCCATCGCCCGTGCCTTCTCTGCCGCCGGTCATCCGCTGCTACTGCTGGCCCGCCGGGTCGAGCCGATGCAGGCACTGAACCTGCCCGATACCCTCTGCATCGGGGTCGATGTAACCGACACCGCCGCCATGAAGGCCGCCGTCCAGCAGGCAGAAGCCAAATTTGGCCCGGTCGGCTGCATGGTCAACAACGCCGGCGTCATGCTGCTGGGTCAGGCCGATGTGCAGGATCCCGCCGAGTGGCAGCAGATGCTCAACATCAACGTGATGGGGGTGCTGAACGGCGTCCACGCAGTGCTGGCAGGCATGAAGGAGCGCCGCAGCGGCACCATCATCAACATCAGCTCCATCGCCGGTCGCAAGACCTTCCCGAACCATGCTGCCTACTGCGCCACCAAGTTCGCCGTGCACGCCCTGACCGAGAACATCCGCGAAGAGGTGGCCGATGTGGGCGTACGGATGGTGACCATTGCCCCGGGTGCGGTCGAGACCGAGCTGCTCAGCCATACCACTGACGAGAGCATCAAGGCCGGTTACCACGACTGGAAAGATCAGATGGGTGGCGTCATTGCGCCGGAAGTGATCGCCGATGCCGTGCTCTACGCCTGGAACCAGCCTGCCAACGTCTGCGTGCGCGAGATCGTACTGGCGGCGACCCGTCAGCAACCTTAATCCTGACTGACTGACACCATGCGGAGGGCTTGACCCTCCCCCGGGGCACAGGGTTACCATGTGCCCCTTGTTATTTTCGAGTCATTCCATGGTTCTCACCCGTCGCCAACTCGCTCACGCCCGTCGCTGGCTCCCCTTGTGGAGTCTGGTGCTGGTGTTGATGTCGTTTGGCAGCCGGGCCGCAACCGACCTCTGTACCCTGACCACCCACTGCAGCCAGAGCGAGCGCATCCTGGAAAAAGCAATGCCCTGCGGCAGCTTTACCACCGCCCTCTCGATGACACTGGTAGGCAGCGACAGCCTGACGGTCGCCGTGCTGGAACCGGATACCCCCGACTTCGCCTCCCCCTCTCTCTTTATGCCGGACGCTCCGTGCGAGCGGCTCGAACGTCCCCCACGCACCCGGATCTGAAACGCATCCCGTATCGGGCATCTTTTCTTTCAATCTGAGGTGAGTGATGTACAAACCCCTGTTACTGGCCATGCTGGCCGGTACCGTCAGCTTTTCGGCTCTCGCGGCCGAGAAGATGACCGTCTACAAATCCAAATATTGTGGTTGCTGCCAAAGCTGGAACGAGCACATGGAGCAGAATGGCTTCGAACTGGACGTCATCGAAACCGAACAGCTCGGCGCAGTGAAGCAGCAATACGGTATCGCGCCGGAACTGGCTTCTTGCCATACCGGTATCGTAAATGGCTATGTGATCGAGGGGCATGTACCGGCCGCCGATGTGCAGAAGCTGCTCAGGGAAAAACCGGCGATCCGTGGCCTGACCATTCCGGGCATGCCCCAGAGTGCGCCGGGCATGGATATTCCGGGCCATCCCTATGAGGTACTGAGTATCAGCAACGAGGGCGCGACCAACCGCTGGTCGAGCTACCCAGGCTGACGAAAACTGGTCATGAGAGGGCACTCCCATATCATGTGAGGCACACCTGAGCGGACTCTTGCCGCTCATGGCCAGAAAGAGGGCCGCTATCGCGAGATAGCGGCTTTTTTTGATTACATTTCCTGCAATAACAAGGGATTGCTTGCAACCACCGGCAACAAGGGGCAGATTTAACGCCAATTCATGGAGCCGATGCTCAGGTCTACCAACCCTTTCCAGCGCCAAGGATGCGACATGTTTACCTTTTCCCGAGGAGTTCTGCTGCTAGCCTTTCTGACAGTTCTCCCCCCCACTTATGCCAATGAAGAGCCCGCCATGCTGACAAGCGAACATCCAATCCAGCCGCCCGTGGCCGCCAAACATCCCCGCACTCTGAAAAAACACGGGGATACCCGCATCGACAACTACTACTGGCTGCGTGACGACGAGCGGCAGAAGCCCGAGGTGTTGGACTATCTCAAGGCCGAGAACGCCTATACCGAGGCCATCCTCAAGCCGACCCAACCCCTGCGCGAACAGCTTTACAAAGAGATGGTCGCCCGCATCCCCCAGCAGGATGAGTCGGTGCCCTATGTGAAGAATGGCTACCGCTACCAGACCCGCTATGAACCGGGCAAGGAGTACGCCATCTACTCCCGCATCAGGCTGGGAGAGGAGCAGGCAAACCTGCTGCTCGACAGCAACCTGCGGGCTGAAGGGCACGAGTTCTATGCCCTCGGCGCCCTTGAGGTGAGCCGCAACAACCGCTGGCTGGCGGTGGCGGAAGACTTCCTCTCCCGTCGTCAGTACCAGATCCAGTTCCTCGATCTGGAGAGCGGCCAGTGGGCCACCGACAAACTGGAAAATACCTCCGGCAATCTGGTGTGGGCCAACGACAACAAGACCGTCTTCTATGTGCGCAAGCACCCGCAAACCCTGCTGCCCTATCAGGTCTATCGCCATACGCTAGGGACGGATCCGGCCACGGACAAGCTGGTCTACGAGGAGAAGGATGACTCCTTCTACATCAGCCTCTACGCCACCACCTCGGAAGATTTCATCGTCATCGCCCTCTCCAGCACCACCACCGGCGAAGCACGGCTGATCGATGCCAACCAGCCGGAGCACGCCCCCCGCCTGTTCCTGCCCCGTCAGGTGGATCACGAATACAGCCTGGATCACTACCGCGGCCGCTTCTATGTGCGCTCCAACAAGGACGGCAAGAACTTCGGCCTCTACGAGACCAAGGAGAGCCCGGTCGATCGCTGGAAGGCGGTGATTGTCCCCAATCCGGACGTGCTGCTGGAGAGCTACGCCCTGTTCAAGGATTGGCTGGTACTGGAAGAGCGCAACAAGGGGCTGACCCGACTGCGCCAGATCAACTGGCAGAGCGGTGACGAGAAGGAGATCGCCTTCGACGATCCCGCCTACGTCACCTGGCTCGCCTACAACCCGGAGCCGGATACCAGCGCCCTGCGCTATGGCTACTCCTCCATGACCACCCCCGCCTCCACCTATGAGCTGGATATGGCGAGCGGCAAGCGCACCCTGCTCAAGCAGCAACCGGTGGCCGGCTTCAAGGCCGACCAGTACGCCAGCGAGCGACTCTGGGTGACCGTCCGCGACGGCGTATCGGTGCCGGTGTCGCTGGTCTATCGCAAAGACAAGTTCAAGAAAGAGCTGGCTGATGCGCCCAAGAATCCGCTGCTGGTCTATGGCTACGGCTCCTACGGCGCCAGCATGGATCCCGACTTCAGCAGCTCGCGCCTGAGCCTGCTGGACAGAGGCTTCGTCTACGCCATCGCCCATATCCGGGGTGGCGAAGAGCTGGGCCGTCACTGGTACGAAGATGGCAAGTTGCTGAAAAAGCAGAACACCTTCAATGACTTTATCGATGTCACCAAGGCGCTGGTTGAGCAAGGCTACGGGGCCAGGGATCAGGTCTACGCCATGGGCGGCAGCGCCGGCGGCCTGCTGATGGGGGCCGTCATCAATCAGGCGCCTGAACTCTATCGCGGCGTGGTGGCGCAGGTGCCGTTCGTCGATGTGGTCACCACCATGCTGGACGAGTCCATTCCCCTCACCACCGGGGAGTATGACGAGTGGGGCAACCCGAACCAGAAGCGCTACTACGACTACATGAAGAGCTACAGCCCCTACGATCAGGTGAAGGCGCAAGCCTACCCCAACCTGCTGGTCACCACCGGACTGCACGACTCGCAAGTGCAGTATTGGGAGCCCGCCAAGTGGGTCGCCAAGCTGCGCGAACTGAAGACGGATGATAACAAGTTGTTACTGAACACCGACATGGACGCCGGCCACGGCGGCAAGTCGGGCCGCTTCAAAGCCTACGAGGATATCGCGCTGGAATACGCCTTTATCCTGGATCTGGCCACCCCGGCCAACTGATCTCTCATGACTCCGGCCCTTGTCATTCAAGGGCCGCATAAGAATCCTCTCGTAGTTTTTCCCTCTTCCATTTCCCTCCATATCAAATTAATCTTCGGCAAGAAAATGAATGATCGAGGTCATGTTTCTCAAGATTTAACTCCGCTATTTTGCCATTTCGTTTGATTTATGTTGGGTGAATGTGCTTAATCGGAGTGCTTGCAACTTTTTATTTGGCCCCTCAGGGGCCAATTTATCTTCGACCGACAGGAGGTCGGTAGCCTCACCACAGGATGAGGGTGACTGCCGGAAAGGGGGTTATTAACTCCCCCGCTTTCGCGCAACGAGAAGAGCGGGCAAGCCCGGCGCAGAACGGGATTGCCATCAATTTATCCGGGGATCGGATAAACAAAATCAAAGAAAAGGGAGAAAAAATGAAAGGATTAACTTTGGCATGCGCCCTGTCGGCGGCTCTGGTCGGTGTTTCATTCGGTGGTCCGGTACAAGCGCAGGAGCGCTTCGTGACCATAGGCACCGGCGGTCAGACCGGCGTCTACTATGTCGCTGGCCAGTCCATCTGCCGCTTCCTCAATCGCGGCGCCGCCGATCACCAGATCAAGTGCAACGCCCCGGCAAGTGGCGGTGGTGTTGCCAACGTCAACGGCATCCGCAGCGGTGAATTCAACTTCGGCATCATGCAATCCGACCACCAGTTCAAGGCGATGAAGGGACTGCCACCGTTCCAGGCCGAAGGGGCCATGGACGACATGCGCGCCGTCTTCTCCCTGCAGAGCGAGGTGTTCACCATCCTGGCTCGCCGCGATGCCAAGATCGCCAGCTTCGACGATCTGAAGGGCAAGCGCGTCAACATCGGCAACCCGGGCTCCGGCCAGCGTGACACCATGGAAGAGATCATGGCGGTCAAAGGCTGGAAGAAGGGTGACTTCGGTCTGGTCTCCGAGCTGAAACCGGCCGAACAAGCCTCCGCCCTCGGTGACAACAACATCGATGCCATGAGCTACTTCGTGGGTCACCCGAACGGCGCCATTCAGGAAGCCTCCACCACCACAGATGCAGTTCTGGTACCTGTGACTGGCGCCGACATCGACAAGCTGCTGGCTGAGAAGAGCTACTACAGCAAGGCCGAGATCCCGGGCGGCATCTACAAGGGCAGCGACAAGCCGACCCCCTCCATCGGTGGCAAAGCGGTGCTCTCCACCAGCGCCAAAACCGATCCGGAAGTGGTCTATCAGCTGGTCAAGTCGGTGTTCGACAACTTGGATCGCTTCAAGCGCCTGCACCCTGCCTTTGCCGACCTGAAAGAGGCCGACATGATCAAGGTGGGTCTCTCTGCACCGCTGCATGAAGGGGCTGCCCGCTACTACAAAGAGCGCGGCTGGCTCTGATTGAAGGCCCCGGGGCCTTTGTCACTCTCTTCGACACCCGTCTGCCGCCTGATTGCGGGGGCGGGTGTCGCTCTTGTTGTACTCGTTGGCACAAGTTAACCCTATGCAAGATAAACAACTCTCTACCGAGGAACTGATCGCCCAGGATGTGGGCGCTCGCCTGCCGCTGGGCATCATGGGCTGGCTCATCACAGCTCTGGCGCTGGCCTGGTCCCTGTTCCAGCTCTGGATCGCCTCGCCACTCCCCTTCATGGTGGGGTTTGGCGTACTCAATGACACCGAAACCCGCTCCATTCACCTCACCTTTGCCCTGTTGCTCGCTTTTCTGGTGTTCCCGGCGTTTCGCTCCTCGCCGCGGGATCGAGTTCCCCTCGGTGATATCGCCCTCGGTCTGATCGCCGCTGGCGCCGCGTCTTACCTGTTCGTGATGTATGAAGCGCTGGCGCTGCGCCCCGGCACCCTCACCACCGCCGATCTGGTGACCGCCTGCATCGGCATTCCGCTGCTGCTGGAAGCGGCGCGCCGCGCCCTGGGGCCGGCACTGGCGGTCATCGCCATCGTCTTTCTGATCTACAGCCTGGCGGGCCCCTGGATGCCGGGACTGCTGGCACATCGCGGGGTAGGTTTCACCGCGCTGGCCAACCACCAGTGGATCACCACCGAAGGGGTGTTCGGCATCGCCCTTGGCGTCTCCACCAGCTTCGTGTTCCTGTTCGTGCTGTTTGGCGCCCTGCTGGAGCGTGCCGGTGCCGGTCACTACTTTATCCAGCTCGCCTTCAGCCTGCTCGGTCACCTGCGCGGCGGCCCGGCCAAGGCAGCAGTGGTCGCCTCCGGCCTGACCGGTCTGATTTCCGGCTCGTCGATTGCCAACGTGGTGACCACCGGCACCTTCACCATCCCGATGATGAAGAAGGTGGGCTTCAGTTCAGAGAAAGCGGGGGCGGTCGAAGTGGCCTCCTCGGTCAACGGCCAGATCATGCCACCAGTGATGGGGGCTGCGGCTTTCCTGATGGTCGAATACGTGGGTATCCCCTATGTGGAGATCATCAAGCACGCCTTCCTGCCTGCCGCCATCTCCTATATAGCGCTGCTCTACATCGTCCATCTGGAGGCGCTGAAACTGGGCATGCAGCCCATCGGCAACCATCAACCCAAGCCCTGGCTGCGCCGCCTGACCGGCTTTGCCTTTGGCGCGGCCCTCATCAGCGGCCTGTCACTGGCGGTCTACTATGGCCTCGGCTGGCTCAAGCCTGCACTGGGTGACTACGCACTGCCGGGGATCTCGGTACTGCTGGCTGCCACCTATGTGGCTCTGTTGAAGATCGCCGCCAGCAATGAACCGCTGCCTGCCGAAGATCCCGACAAGCCGCTCACCGAGTTGCCCAACACCCGCGCCGTGCTGCTCTCCGGCCTGCACTTCCTGCTGCCGGTGGTGGTACTGGTATGGTGCCTGATGGTGGAGCGCCTCTCGCCGGGGCTGTCGGCCTTCTGGGGTACCGTGATGCTGGTGATCATCCTGCTGACCCAGCGCCCGCTGCTCAACTGGCTGCGCAAGGACGGCAAGCACGACTACGGCACCGTCGCTGACGGCGTGGTGGATCTACGGGAAGGGCTGGTCGCCGGTGCCCGCAACATGATCGGTATCGGCATTGCCACCGCCACCGCGGGGATTATCGTGGGTGCGGTCTCCCAGACCGGGGTTGGTCTGGTGCTGGCGGATCTGGTGGAGTTCCTCTCCATGGGCAACCTGCTGCTGATGCTGCTGCTCACCGCACTGCTGAGCCTGATCCTCGGCATGGGGCTGCCCACCACTGCCAACTACATCGTCGTCTCCAGCCTGCTGGCACCGGTGGTAGTGACGCTGGGGCAGCAAAACGGGCTGATCGTGCCGCTGATCGCGGTGCACCTGTTCGTCTTCTACTTCGGCATCATGGCGGATGTGACGCCACCGGTGGGGCTGGCCTCCTTCGCGGCAGCCGCTGTCTCCAAGGGCGATCCCATCAAGACCGGGATCACCGCCTTCTACTACAGCCTGCGTACCGCAGCGCTGCCGTTCCTGTTTATCTTCAACACCGATCTGCTGCTGATCGACGTGGACTTCGCCCACGGCGTGCTGATCTTCATCGTGGCGACCATCGCCATGCTGATCTTCGCCGCCGCCACTCAGGGGTGGTTCCTGGTGAAGAGCCGCTGGTACGAGAGCGTGCTGCTGTTGCTGGTCGCCTTTACCCTGTTCCGCCCGGGTTTCTGGATGGACATGGTGCACGACCCCTATCGCGAGACCCCGCCTGCACAGCTGGCCCAAACCATGGGTGAAGTGGAAGCAGAGAGCACCCTGCGGCTGCGGATCCTCGGTGAAGATGCAGTGGGCAAGCCACGCAAGTTCACCCTGCTGGTCGCCGTACCGGATGGGGCAAATGGCGAAGAGCGGCTGGCCAATCTGGGGCTGAGCCTCTATGAGCAGGATGGCAAGACGCTGATCGACAACGTCGCCTTTGGTAGCCCGGCCGCCACCATGGGGCTGGAGTTCGATCAGGAGATCCTCACCGTCAAGGCGCCGACCGAGCGCTGGACCAAGGAGTGGATGTGGATCCCGGGCTTCCTGCTGTTCGGGGTGATCGTCTGGCTGCAGCGTCGCCGCAGCGTCAAGGCTGGTTAATCCGCCAGGCAAATAAGACAGAGGGCCACGATTGCGGCCCTCTTTTTATGGATATCGATCTCGCTGCAGCGGCGATCAGTGACCCGCCAGCTTCATATTCTCTACCAGCACCGAGCCGGTCTTGAGACTGGAGCGCTCATCCTCGTCACGGCCCACCGCCACGATATGACTGAACATCTCGGCCAGATTGCCGGCGATGGTGATCTCCTCGACCGGATAGGCTATTTCGCCATTCTCGACCCAGAAACCGGCAGCGCCGCGGGAGTAGTCGCCATTGACGATATTGACCCCCTGCCCCATCAGCTCGGTCACCAGCAGACCGGTACCCATCTCTTTCAGCATGCCCTGAAAATCCTGGCCGGTATTGGAGACCTGCCAGTTGTGGATGCCACCGGCATGACCCGTAGTGGTCAGCCCCAGCTTGCGCGCAGAGTAGGAGGTAAGCAGCCAGCTCATCAGCTCGCCGTTACGGATGATATCCATGTCGCGGGTACGCACCCCTTCGCCATCGAACGGGGTACTGGCGAGCCCGCCCAGCAGGTGGGGGAACTCCTGAATGGTGAGCCACTCTGGCAGGATCTGCTTGCCCAATTTGTCGAGCAGGAAGCTCGACTTGCGATAGAGGTTGCCACCGCTGATGGCCATCACCAGATGGCCCCACAGGCCGGAGGCAGTATCGGGGTGGAACAGCACAGGGGCATGGCGGGTAGAAATCTTGCGGGCGCCGAGACGGGAGACGGTACGCTCCACCGCCTCGTCGGCGATGCGCTGCGCGCTCCAGAGCCCGTCGAGGGAACGGCTGGAGGAGTAGCCGTAATCCCGCTGCATGTCGCCATCCTGCTCGCCGATCAGCACGCAGCTAAGGGAGTTACGCGACGCCGCGTAGCCTTTGACGAAGCCGTGGCTGTTACCATAGACCTTGATGCCGAGATGGCTGGAGAAACCGGCACCGTCGGAGTGCTTGATACGGACATCGCGACCCAGAGCGAGTCGTTCGCACTCGATGGCCAGATCGATGCCGCGCTGGGGATCCAGCTCGATTTGGTGACACAGTTGCAGGTCGGGGGCATCCCAGGCCAGCAGCTCGGCGTCCGCCAGACCGGCGCAATCATCCGCCGAGGTGTGGCGGGCAATCTCGATGGCCGCTTCAACGGCGGCACGAATGGCGGGTTTGCTCAGATCGGTGGTCGAGGAAGATCCCTTGCAACCATCGCGATAGACGGCGATGCCGAGGGCGCCATCCTTATTGAATTCAATGCTTTCCAGTTCACAACCCCGGGTGTTCACCGACAACCCGGTCTGCTTGCTGATGGAGACTTCGGCCAGCGAGGCGCCCAGTCCTTTGGCTATCTCCAGGGCTTCGGCAACCACGGCCTCGAGATGGGCTTGATCCTGGCGGATTTGGTCTTGCTGATCCATAACTCACATCTGTATGAAAGAAGGAAAGGGGGGGTAAGCATATCAGACCCCTGCGCCCAGCGGGAGAAGCTGGTAACATATCCACCAAACGTGAATGACAGGAATCAAGAGACCGATGAGTCAATATCAAGACGACAACGAGTTCGAAGACTGGGGCCCCAGCAAGAGCCAGCTCAAGCGCGATGCCGAAGCATTGCAGAAAATGGGGGAAGAGATCGTCTCCCTCAGCCACAGCGAGCTGGAAAAAATCCCGTTGGATGAAGAGCTTGCAGAAGCTGTCGAGCTGGGTCGCAAGCTCAAGCCGAAGAAGGATGAGTCCTTCCGTCGCCATCTGCAGTTCATCGGCCGCCTGATGCGCAGCCGCGATATCGAGCCGATTGCCGAAGCGCTCTCCATCATCAAGAACCGTCACTCCACCGTGAATGCCCGTCTGCACCGCCTGGAGCAGTGGCGCGAACGCCTGATCACCGAAGGTGACAGCGCCCTCAACGAGCTGATGTCCCAGTTCCACGAGCTGGATCGCCAGAAGCTGCGCCAGCTGATCCGCAACGCCAACAAGGAGCGGGAGCTGAACAAGCCGCCGGTTGCCTATCGCGAGATATACCAGTATCTGCGCGGCGAGATCGAAGACCTGTTGTGATCCCCGAAGCACGCCTCCCCTCGCGGAGGCGTGTTTATCTTGATGCATTTACGCCTTCCCACCTCCACCACCCTGCGCGTTTAATATATCCACCACCATGGTGCTCCTGCTGTACATCTCTATCCAGTTTCTCCAGTAAAATCGCCACTCAAGAATCATCACAAACAAAATCGTTAACAATTCAGCATCATTTTGTTTGACATATTGAACGGCCTTGGCAGACTGGGGAGAGGATCCAGGCTGTCGCTGCCCAAGATGACTGACGATTCTGCCACCCGGTACGACGCGGGATCCCATGACCATGCCTTGAGGCATGCCCTTGCCCAGCCGATGTGCAAGGGTCTGCCCAAGGTGCAGGATGAGACTTTAACGCCAGGGATAATCAGGGTGTCCTATGCCAAATTCCGTACTCGCCACCAGCCGTAAACCCGTCGTGCTGATGACCATGGGGACCCAGCCCCGTAACGGCCACGCCTATCAGGTAATGACCCACAAATACATCATGCCGCTGGTAGAGATCAGC
Organism: Aeromonas sp. 600527; assembly: GCF_049175415.1. NCBI lineage: Bacteria > Pseudomonadati > Pseudomonadota > Gammaproteobacteria > Aeromonadales > Aeromonadaceae > Aeromonas > Aeromonas sp. 600527. The sequence goes on from NZ_JAAKVA010000005.1 coordinate 130,575, forward strand.
GGCTGCGTCCCGCTGCTGGTACCCACCTGCTGCGGCACCGCCGATCTGGAGCAATATCTGGATCTGGCTGACGGCATCTATCTGAGCGGCGCCGGCTCCAACATCGATCCGGCGCTTTACGGGCAGGAGAACCTCACCCCGGAGAAACAGCAGGACAGGGATCGCGACCTGTTCGATCTGCCCCTCATCAAGGGAGCGCTCGCCCGTGGCTTGCCGATCCTCGGGATCTGTCGCGGCATGCAGGAGATCAACGTGGCACTGGGTGGCGATATCCACCAGAAGGTCTACACCGAACCGGGTTATGACGATCATCGGGAAGATGCCGACGACCCGGTCGACGAACAGTATGGGCCAAGCCATCAGATTGAGCTGCTGCCAGGCAGCTGGTTTGCCGAACTGATGGGGGCTGAACAGATACCGGTCAACTCCCTGCATGGACAGGGCATCAACCGGTTGGGGAAGGGTCTGGAGCCGTTGGCCCATGCAGAAGATGGGCTGATCGAGGCACTTCATGCCCCCGCACTGTCACCCTTTTTGCTGGCAGTGCAGTGGCATCCGGAGTGGAAGGCCAATGAAAACCCCCACTCCATCAAGATCTTTCAAGCCTTTGGCGATGCCTGCCGCCAACGCAGTGCATTGATGGCAGCGAGTTAACCCCTCATCGATTCAGTCGCCAAACCCGCGCGCCTTGAGCTTGGGCAGTCCGCCCCGCTCGGGGCGCAAGGTGCGGCAGATATCCATCCCCTTGAGCCCGCGCTGGATATGATCAGGCGAATGGCCAAACACCATGCCGTTGCTGCGGTAGAGGTTGTTGTCATCCAGCTCGAACTTCTCGCCGCCAATCAGCAACTGCTCGCGGCCATTAACCGTGTCACCCCGCTTGATGGGCACCTTCATGTCGCTCAGCACCTCGCCGGTGGCACACCCCTCGCGCCAGCGCGCCTCGCTGGAGAAGGGGGTAATGGCTATTTCACGCCAGGAGCCATCCCGGAATTCGACCCGATACTTCTCGGCCAGCAGGTCGCAGCCCGCCAATGGCAACAGGGCCATCAAACAGATGATTTTCTTTGAAAATTTCACTCAATCGCACTCCTTTGCCCGGTTCTGCACAGGATAAATAAATTGCCGCCCCAACGCACCATTTCCCCGCACCGCAGCAGCTATGCTGGAAATAAAACCACAATAAGGTGCTGCTATGGCTGGCGAAAACCTCACCGCGCTACCGACGCTGATCTGGATTGGCGAACACCCGTTCTGGACCCTGCTCACCCTCTCCCTGATGCTGATCCACTTCTGGCGCCGTCCGGGACAGCGACGGGAGCTGCTCTCCGAGCTCAGTTTCGTGATGATAAGCGCGGTGGTGATCCTGCTGATCCAGCTGGAAGGGGGCTGGTTCAAACTGCCGCTGCCCCATCAATTGCTGATCGAGATCTCCACCCTGCTGGCTGGCCTGATACTGGTCAAGATATGGGGGATCCTGCTGTTCGAGTTTCTGCTCCCCCTCTGCCATGTGCGGATCCCGCGGATCATCGCCGATATCGTCATCACCATCGGCTATATCGGCTGGGGTCTGTTTCGCCTCTACGCCTCCGGCATGGCGCTCGGGGAGATAGTCACCACCTCGGCGGTGATCACCGCGGTCATCGCCTTCGCCATGCAGGACACCCTGGGCAACCTGCTGGCCGGGGTCTCCATTCAGCTCGACAACTCCATCGCCATCGGTGACTGGCTGCAAGTCGACACCACCCAGGGCCGGGTGGTGGAGATCAACTGGCGTGCCACCACCATCGAGACCCGCAACTGGGAGACTGTCGTCATCCCCAACAGCCACCTGCTTAAACAGCGCTTCACCGTGCTCGGGCGCCGCCGTGGCGAACCCTTGCAGTGGCGGCGCTGGGTCTGGTTCGATCTGACCCTGGATACCCTGCCGACCCAGATCATCGCGCTGATCGAGAAATCCCTGCGGGAGACCAAACTGCCCTGTGTCGCCAAGCACCCGCAACCGGACTGCTTGCTGATGAACGTCGAAGGTGGCATCGCCCGCTATGCAGTGCGCTACTGGTTGACCGATCTGGCTCGCGACGATCCGACCGACTCCATGGTGCGCAGCCTGATCGATGCCGCCCTGCGCCGCAACGATCGCCGCCTCACCCCGCCGATCTTCAACGTCTTTATGGCCAAGGAGAAGCAGCATCTGGATGCCCGCCACAAGCGCCACACCGCCGAACGAACCGATACCCTGCGCAAGCTGCCGCTGTTTGCCATGTTGCAGGAGAACGAGCTGCTCCAGCTGGCCGATCAGGTGAAGTTCGCCCCCTTCGTCAGCGGCGACATCATGCTGGAGCAGGGGGATGTCTCCAGCTGGCTGTTCGTGCTGGTCAAAGGGGAGGCCGAGATGGTGGTCAATGTCGAAGGGCGAGAGCTGAAACTCGGTACGCTCAACGCGGGAGACTTTTTTGGCGAACTGAGCCTGCTCACCGGCGAGCCCAGCTCCTTCACGGTGCGGGCGGTGGCCACCGTCGAAACCTATCGCATCAATCAGGCAATGTTTCAGGAGTTGGTGATGCAGCGCGAGTCGCTGGTCGAGCCCCTCTACCGGGTGCTGAGCGACCGCCAGCAGGAGCAGCGGGCGCTGCTGGAGCGGGAGGCGGAAGCCATGAAGCAACCACCACAACAGCTTGATCTGCTTGATAAACTGATGAAGCTGTTCGGCGGAAGATGACGTAGCATGGCATCGTATTGAGGACATGAAGAGAGAACCGCAGCCATGTTACTGACCACCCTGGCCCTTGCCGCCAGCCTGCAATTTGATTGTCCCACCACCATCGAGACTCGCCAGCAGCTGCTGACCCCGCAGCAGGGCTGGCAGGCGTTCACCCGCAATGACGATGGCAAACCGGACGAAACCCTCAGCCACCGGCTCGATAATCTGGCCCTGTTCGACGGAGATCCTGCCGAGCTGGCCCAACTCAAACCGGATAATGGCGACAGCGACGAGCTCCACTACTGGAGCCAGCTCGATAGCAGCCTGCGCCCGCTCTATCTGGTCTGCCGCTATCAGAACAGCGCCATCACTCTGCAGCAGGCGCTGCCCGTCGGCATCAGTTACTGCCGCGTCAACCAGCGCGACCGCTACACCCTGCTCGGGCTGATTTGCCGCAAATAGCGGTCGTAACCCCTTGCCATATATCGCTATTCGCTGACAGCCATTACCGCCTGAGCCGGGCCACCCGCCAGCGCCATCAGAGCAGCAGTTCGGCCAGTTCCTCCAGTGCTGTCAGCTCCACGTCCGGCAACAGTTGCAGCTGTTGCCACGGTTGCTGCCGTTCGTTGAACCAGGCGGCGCGAAAGCCATGCAGACGGGCACCCAGTACATCGGTCTCGGGATGATCCCCCACATGGAGGATCCGCTCTGCTGGCAGCTTGAGGACACTGCGGGTCTGCTCAAACATATCCGGCGCCGGTTTCATCCTGGCGCCCGCCCCCGCCTTGCAGACCAGCGTGAAGTAGCGATCCAGCCCTGCCTGAGCCAGATCCAGATTGCCGTTAGTTATGACCACCAGCGGATAGCGTTCGGCCAGTCTGACCAGCAGCTGATGAGTGGACTCGCTCACCTCGATCTTCGAGCGCTCTGCCAGAAACGCAGCAAACACCTGCTCCGCCTCACGACTGGCCTGCTGGTCGGCCATCCCCCCCTCCACCATGGCGGTACGGATGGTCTGCTGGCGCGCCAGGCTGACATCGTGGCGCAGCTCGGGCCGTGCCATCAGCACAGCGCGTTTTAGCTCCAGCCAGCGCGGCTTGTCGAGCATGGCGGTGGCAAGATATTCGCTGCGCAGATGGTTCAGCATCCACTGCTCGGCGCGCACGATGGCGGGGCCGTTGTCATAGAGGGTGTCATCGAGGTCAAACGAGATGGCAGCAACCGGCTGCCAGCGGCGATAGAAGTGCATGGACTCTCCTCTGCAACGGGGCTCAGGGCCCGTTATTCATCGTCCTGCGCATCCGGGTCACGCTTGGCCCTGGGGTGGGCGCTGTCGTAAACCTTGGCCAGATGCTGGAAGTCGAGGTGGGTATAGATCTGGGTGGTAGAGAGGTCGGCATGTCCCAGCAGCTCCTGCACCGCCCGCAGATCGCCGGAGGACTCCAGCATATGGGTGGCGAAGCTGTGGCGCAGCTTGTGGGGATGGACGTGGGCGTTGAGCGCCTGCTTGTTGCCCCAGCCATCAAGGCGGGCCTGCACCGAGCGGGCCGACAGCCGCTGCTTGCGGCTGGAGACAAACAGCGCCTCGCTCTCGTCCCCGGCCAGCAGCGGGCGCACCTTGAGCCACTTCTGCAGCCACTCGACCGCCATCCGGCCGATGGGCAGCACCCGCTCCCGCGAGCCCTTGCCGATCACCTTAAGCTGGCGGTCGTCGAGCTTCAGATCCACCAGATTGATCCCCACCAGCTCGGCCAGACGCAGCCCTGAAGAGTACATCAGCTCCATGATGGCGCGATCCCGCACCGCCAGCGGATCCTGCTCGTCGGTGATGTTGAGCAGCTGGTGCATCTCGTCCACATCGAGGTTTTTCGGCAGCGGCCGCCCCTGTTTGGGGGTGACGATGCCACGGGCCGGATTGGCGGTCAGCCGCCCCTGCCGCACCTGCCAGTCGCAAAAGCTGCGCAGGGCCGAGACCTTGGTGGAAAGGGAACGAGGAGCAAGTCCCCCCTTGTGCATCCGGGTCACCAGAGTGCGCACCTGACTCGCCTCGAGCCGACCCCAGTCAGTGAGCCCCAGAGCCACCAGCTCGGCGGTCATCGCCTCCAGATGGGCTTGATAGTTATTGCGGGTATGAGGGCTGAGCTGACGCTCGACCCTCAGGTATTCGATAAAGGCCGCCAGCTCGTCCGCCAGTGCTGCAGGCAGTGGCGGTGCGACGACGGGTGCTTTGGCTGGCGCCCTGGCCGGTGTTCTAGCCATGAGTCAATTCGGGCAGACGCAGTTGCAGCAGGCGCCCCAGTTGGCCCAGCAGCAGGGTGTCGTTGTGGGGAGTAAAGTGGCCGGGATCCGAGCTGGCGAAGGCCAGCACACCGAGATCGCCGAGCCGCATCAGGGCCACCGAGTTGACCAGCACATCGTGGCCAAACAGCGCCTGCTTCTCGCTCTGGCTCAGGCGGCCAAAGTAGTAATCCTGCCCCGGCAGACGCTGACCCAGCAGGGATTCGAGCTGCTTGCCCTGTGCCAGAAAGCGCTGCTCGGGCCCGCTCAGGGCAAACTTCTTGGGATTGAGCCAGAGCCGCAACCCGGTCAGGCGCAGCCGCTGGACAAAGGCCTTGCCCATCACGGCACTCACCTCGAACAGGGTCTGGCAACCGTACAGCTCGCCGTAGAGATCGGCATAGACCCGGAAGATCCGCTCGTTCTCGCTGGCGATCCCCATCAATTCGGTGATCTCCTGCTCCAGCTGTTCGATCCGCTCGCGCTGACGCTCCAGCTGGCGCTCGACCAGCGAGACCGACCCTTTGCGTTCATGGGGAATGCGGATCCGGTCCAGCACGGCGGCATGGCGTTGGAAAAACTCGGGATAACGGGCCAGGTACTCCAGCACAGTGGCTTCATCCACCGATTGCTCCTGCCGTTTGAGTTCGCTCATAAATTGGTTGATCCATCAGAGAAATGGGGCTCGCTGCCCCGACATCATGGGCAAAGGGGGCCAACGCCCCCCGCACCTGAACCTTTATCGGCTAAACCTCTATCTGGCCGTCAAACACATGCTCGGCGGGGCCTGTCATATAGACCGGCTGGCCCGGCCCCTTCCAGGCGATGGTCAGCTTGCCGCCCGGCAGACTGACGGTGACCCGCTCCTTGAGCTTGCCCTGACTGATGCCAATCACCGCCGCCGCACAGGCGCCGGTACCGCAGGCGAGCGTCTCCCCCACCCCACGCTCGAACACCCGCAGCTTGATCTCGGTGGCGTTGACCATCTCCATGAAGCCGACGTTGACCCGCTCGGGAAAACGCTCGTGACGCTCCATGATGGGCCCCAGTGTCGCCACCGGCGCATCGGCCACCGACGGTACCTCGATGACGCAGTGGGGGTTGCCCATGGAGACGGCACCGCACATCACGGTATGTTCCTGCGCCCGCAGCAGATAGGTCTTCTCTGCCTTCTGGGCCCGAAACGGGATCTTGCCCGGCTCGAACTGGGGCACTCCCATGTTGACCGTGACCTGATTCTCCCCCTCCAGCTGCAACACGATGCGACCCCGGGCGGTACTGACCGCGATGCGATCCCGGTTGATCAGCCCCTTGAGACGCACGAAACGGGCAAAACAGCGGGCGCCGTTGCCGCACTGCTCCACCTCACTGCCATCGGCATTGAAAATGCGGTAGTGAAAGTCGAGTTCAGGGTCATAGGGCGGCTCCACCAGCAGCAGCTGGTCAAAGCCGATCCCGAAGTGGCGATCTGCCAGCTTCTTGATGACGTCATTGCTGAAAAATACCTTCTGGGTGACGCCATCCACCACCATGAAGTCGTTGCCCAAGCCATGCATCTTGGAAAAATCTATCAACATCGTGCATTCCTGTGCTGTTAGGGCTGTAAAAACTCACCGTCAACCACTATGAAGTCGTTGTCCACAGCCCCATGCATCCTGGAACAATCTATCCACATCGTGCATTCCTGTACTGTCAGGGCTGTAAAATTCTGTCGTCTCTATCTACTGCATCAGGGCAGCAGGTGCTCACCGCGCCAGAGATCGGCCAACTGCTCCCGCTCACGGATCAGGTGCGCCTCTGCACCATCCACCAGCACTTCGGCCGCCCGCGGACGGGTGTTGTAGTTGGATGACATGGTAAAGCCGTAGGCACCGGCCGAACGCACTGCCAGCAGGGAACCCTCGGCAATGGCCAGGGTGCGCTCCTTGCCAAGGAAGTCGCCGGTCTCGCACACCGGGCCCACCACGTCATAGATCGCGGGAGCATGACCGGCGCGGCTATCCACCTCGATGATGTTCATCCAGGCGCCGTAGAGCGAGGGGCGCAGCATGTCGTTCATGCCGGCATCGATCAGCGCGAAGTTGCGGGTTTCGCCCGGCTTCAGGTACTCGACCCGGGTCAGCAGCACGCCGGCATTGGCGACGATGGCGCGGCCCGGCTCGAACAGCAGGGTCAGATCCCGGCCCGCCAGCTTCTGCTTCAGCGCTTCGGCATACTCGGTCGGATGGGGTGGCTGCTCGGAACCGTAGTTGACCCCAAGGCCGCCCCCCACGTCCAGATGATGGATATGAATGCCTTCTGCAGCCAGACCGTCGATCAGCCGCAGCAGCTTGTCAGCCGCTTCCATAAAGGGATTCAATTCAGTGAGTTGCGAGCCGATATGGCAATCCACCCCGACGATCTCGATGTTCGCCATCGCGGCCGCCTTGCGATAGATGGCAGGTGCCAGCTCGATGGGAATGCCGAACTTGTTCTGCTTGAGGCCAGTGGAGATATAGGGGTGAGTACCGGCATCGATATCCGGATTGACCCGAACCGAGACGCGAGCCTTCTTGCCCATGCTGCCCGCAACCCGATTGAGGCGCTCCAGCTCTGCTTCCGACTCCAGATTGAAACAGAGGATCTCTTTTTCCAGCGCGAGGCGCATCTCGGCCTCACTCTTGGCCACCCCGGAGAAGACCACTTTGCGCGGATCACCGCCCGCCGCCAGTACCCGCGACAGCTCGCCACCGGAGACGATGTCAAACCCCGAGCCCAGACGGGCCAGCAGGTTGAGCAGCGCCAGGTTGGAGTTGGCCTTCACCGCATAGCAGATCAGATGGGGAATGTCGCCAGCGGCCTTGTCGAAGGCGTGCCAGTGGCGCTCGAGAGTCGCCCGGGAGTAGACGTAAAGCGGGGTACCGTACTGCTCGGCGAGCTGTTGCAGCGAGGTTTGCTCGGCCTGAAGCTGGCCGTCGGCGTCGTAGTTAAAGTGATCCAAGGGGGCGGTTCCTTCCTAGAATGGGTGCGGCATTAGTGCGGCGTGGCCTCGGTGGCAGCCTCGGAGGTCGCAGGCAGTGCTGCTTGCGGTGTACTCTGGCTCTGTGGCTGCTCGGGGGGCGGCATATAGAGCGGCCCCTTCAGACCGCACGCGGCCAACCCGAGGGACAGAAGAGTGGCAAGCAGACACTTGGTGAACTGGGTGATCATAATGGTTCGCTGCGAAAAAATTTTTGGCCCTCTATAATCGCACTCACATTGTTAAAAGCAACAGGATAAACCGATGAAGGATCACGAGTATCACGCCCTGACCGACGCCTTTTTCCAATATGTGGAAGACACCCTCGACGAGGGGTATCCGGATATCGACTGCGAACGCAACGGCGGCGTATTGACCCTCTCTTTCGAGAACAAGACCAAGGTCATCATCAACAAGCAGGAACCACTGCACCAGATTTGGGTCGCCACCCGCGAGAACGGCTTCCACTTCGAACTGCAGGGTGACACCTGGATCGACAACCGTTTCGGCCACGAGCTCAAGGCGCTGCTGAGTAAATCCTGCACCGCCCAGGCTGGCGAAGAGGTGGTGTTCCCATGATCGACCTGCACCCGCAGGGCGCCCGCCACGCGGTGATCTGGCTGCACGGGCTGGGTGATTCCGGTGCAGGTCTCGCCCCGCTGGTGGACGCGCTGGACCTGCCCGCCGAGCTACCGGTGCGTCACCTGCTGCCGGATGCGCCGGAGCGCCCCATCACCATCAATATGGGCTACAAGATGCGGGGCTGGTACGACATCAGGAGCTTCGAGGATCCCGACGAGCGGGCCGTGGAATCCCATGTGCGGGAATCAGCCGACCAAATTGCCACATTGCTCGATCAGCTGGTGGCCGACGGGTTTGCCCCCGAGCGCATCGTGCTGGCAGGTTTCTCTCAGGGCGGAGTGATTGCCTCCTTCACCGCGCTGCGCTATCAGGCAACGCTGGCGGGCCTGCTCTGCATGTCCACCTATCTGGCTTCCCCCGACAAGCTGCTCGGCGAGATGAGCGAGGCTGCTCGCACCCTGCCCATCTGCTACATGCACGGCATCTACGACGATGTGGTGAGCCCGTCGCTCGGTTGGGATGCCAAGAACCGGCTTGAAGCTGCCGGGCTCGCCCCCGAGTGGCACGAGTACCCGATGCGCCACGAGATCTGCCGTCCGCAGCTCGGCGACATTCGCAGCTGGCTGCTGGCCCGCCTCGGCGCGTGAGCCCTTCCGGTAAAGCAAACGGCCTGCATCTGCAGGCCGTTTTTTATAGCGATTCCAACTGACGGGTCAGCCCACTTCTCGAGCGGGCGGCACCTGTTCGCGCAGGGTGCCCTGACTGCGATAGGGGATCACATCCAGCTCGCCATTCACCTGTACTATCTCGTAGTACTGGGGCAGGTTGAAGTTGATGAACTGCCCATCATCGCTGAACCGCTCGTGATTGGAGGTATAGAAGCGGTTGACCCCCGCCACCAGCTCATCCTTGTTGCCGGCAAAGTGCTGGTAGATCTCCACCCGGTTCGCCTCATCGAGGATATAGATGTTGGTGCCCGCATCACGGGTATCGAAGAAGAACTGCACCAGCCCTTCGCTGGCGTAGGCATCGACGATGCTCGGCAGATGCTGGCTGTGGGTCTTGTCGAGCCGCAGCGGCAGATGATCCAGCTTGTTGTGGGAGATGTGGCGGTAAAAATCGATGGCGTTTTCCAGCTTCTTCACCGACACCCCGCGCCGCTCGAAGAAGATGCCGTACTTTTCACGGCCGAGCGCCATGGTCTTGACCAGCTGCTGCTTGTCGCGGGCCAGGCGCAGATTGATACACTCCGCCACCAGGGTCTGGAAGCGGGAGCGCACCAGAGAACGGAAGTGCTGGCTATAGCAGAACACCTCGATCATCTCGGGGGCAGCGGCATCCTGATGCATCTTGCCTAGGATGGTGGTGAGGGCATCGACCACAGCTTCATCCCCCTGGAAGTGCAGGGTGCGGATCTCGCTCCAGGAGTTGCGGTAGACCAGATCCACCGAGCCAACCAGACACTCCTGATTGCGACCGAACGAGAAAACATCCACGGTGTTGGCGTCGAACTCGATCACCTGACCGACCCAATGGCTGGTCGGGTCCATCTCCAGATTGAGGAAGATGGAGAGCTGGCGGATCTCGCACGGGCGGCTGAGGGCCAGGTTGGTGGCAAGCGGGTACTTCTCGGGGAAGCAGCCGGAGAGATCGCGACAGAACTGGTGCAGATTGTCGATGTGCAGATCCGAGCCCTGATTGAACAGGTGCACCCGCGACTGGGGGGTCAGCAGATCGTTGAAGTAGGCCCAGGAGACCAGCTTGCTGATGTAACCGTTGAACTCGAGCGGCGCCCGGCCAATGATGTCCACCGGCTCCAGCGAATGTTTGTAGAGATACCAGCCGGCACGGTTGAGGCGACCGTGCGGCACCTGCACGAAGCTGAGATCAGGCTCGCTCAGATCCGGTGCGATCTTGAGGTTCACCCTCTGCACCTTGCCTGGCAGGCTCTCGAATGCGGCATAGAGTTTGCGCGACAGGATGCCGATATCTTCCGGGTTGATCGACTCGCTGATGTTGTTGCGACGGGCGAACTGGATCAGATTGCGGTAGCTCTGCATCAGAGCCTCCAGCAACTCGGCATGGGCGATCTTCACCTCCTCGACCTTCCACTCGTGGCGGTGATCGAGGTGGTACAGCTTGTCCTGGCTCCAACCCCAGTAGGAGACCAGCTGGCTCATCTGCTCGCGGCGCCACTCGGGGGAGTGATCATCCTTGGGATGACTGAGGCCGTCGCACACCTTGAGGTAGAAGCAGCGGCGCACCAGATCGAGTCGCGCCATATCGCCGATGGACTTGAGGTAGTTGGTGACCTTGTCCAGCATCAGGCAGTAGTTGTCGAGCCGGTAGTGCATCCCCTCGTTGTGCTGAAACCAGTCACGGCTGATCATCGAGAGCAAACGGGTGTTGGGGTACTCGTGGGAGTAAGCCTCCATCAACACAGACTTGAGCACCGCCTTATAGGGAGAGTCGATCCCCTTGTAGAGCTGCCACAGGGCAGAGCCGAAATACTCCTCCGCCGGAATACGGTCAAAACTGCCGAGATCAAGCCAATCATCCTGTTTGAGCTTGCCACTCTCAAACAACCCGTTCACATAGTCGTCGTAGTGATCATCACACTCGACAGGAACCAGATACCAGATGAGTCGCTTACCGGCGATGCGCATGGCACTGCGGTAGAACTCGTCAAGCAGCAGCAGATGCTGGGCGCTGCCACAGCTCTCTCCCTGCATCTCGGCATCGTTGGTCTGGCGAAACTTGTCTTCGGGGATCAGGAAGAAATTGAGATCGACCCCGCGCTGCTCCGCCCACTTGGAGAGCATCCGGCACTTCTGTTCCAGCAAGGCGAGCCGCTCTTGCGACAAACCGGCCACGTGGCAGACCCAGATATCGAGATCGGAATGACAGCACTGGCCGATGGAGGAGGTGCTGCCCATGGAATAGAGCCCCTGAATGGCCCGATCATGGGTTGCCAGACCACTCTGACAGTTGGCATTGCGACAAAGGTCATCGATAAAGGCTTGCTGCTCGGCGGTGGCGCTGAAGCTCCAGATGCCATGAGGGACATCGCCGGAGACATAACCGGGCAGCAGGGGGTGATTGAAGTGCAGCATGACAGGCAGCAGTTGGAATACCTGCTGCCCATAGCGACTCATGAGGCCTAACGCCCGTTGCGTCTTGAGACGGGTAATGTCGTCATAACGCGCAACCAGCGTATCGATGTGTTCCTGCAATGCCCTGCCTATCACCTAGGTGAAAATGACGCACCAAAAGGGGGATACGTCAAAAAAGTGTGATCATGTTAACAATGCAAACAGCGGTGGTAAACAAGCCTACAGCTAAACGCCAGATTATTTCTGGTATGACCACATCAAGTATCAGGGGAAATCATTAAATTTCAATATATTCAATGAATTAATCAATAGCAATTGCTTAATGAAAATCATTTTCAGCATGCATTTTTGAGCTTGCCCCCGCTTTTGCGGGCTCTGCCATGAAAGCCCGGGCAAAGGGTGGTAATATCGATTTCCTTCTAAAAATGAAACAACTGATTGATATGGCAGCCCGAACCCTGAAAATTGCCACTCGCAAGAGCCCGCTGGCCCTGTGGCAGGCCAACTTTGTCAAAGACCGGCTCGAAGCCCTGCACCCACAGTTGCAGGTCGAACTGGTACCCATGAGCACTCAGGGTGACAAGATCCTCGATACCCCGTTGGCCAAGGTCGGTGGCAAGGGGTTGTTCGTCAAGGAGCTGGAGACCGCCATGCTGGAAGGACGGGCCGATATCGCTGTTCACTCCATGAAAGACGTGCCGGTGGAGTTCCCCGAGGGGCTCGGTCTGCACACTATCTGCGAGCGGGAAGATCCCCGCGACGCCTTTGTCTCCAACCGCTTCAAAACCATTGCCGAACTGCCGCAAGGGGCCGTGGTCGGCACCTCGAGCCTGCGCCGCCAGTGCCAGCTGCGCGCCGCCCGCCCGGATCTGGTGATCCGCGACCTGCGCGGCAACGTCAACACTCGCCTCGCCAAGCTGGATGCCGGTGAGTACGACGCCATCATCCTCGCCGCCGCCGGTCTGAAACGACTGGAGATGGCGCATCGCATCACCGCTTTTATCGAGCCGGAACAGAGCCTGCCCGCCAACGGTCAAGGCGCCGTCGGCATCGAATGCCGCCTCGACGATACTGAGCTGCACGCTCTGCTGGCGCCGCTGGAGCACGCCGAGACCCGCGCCAGGGTGCTGACCGAGCGCGCCATGAACCGCGCTCTGCAAGGGGGATGTCAGGTCCCCATCGGTGCTTACGCACTAGTCGAAGGCGAGCAGATCTGGCTGCGCGGTCTGGTGGGCAGTCCCGATGGCAACCAGGTGATCCGTGACGAGATCCGCGGTCCGCTGGCCGATGGTGAGGCCCTCGGCGAACAACTGGCCCAGCGCCTGCTGGCCGCCGGTGCCGACGAGATCCTCGCCGAGGTCTACCGCGCATGACCCCGCTGGTGGTGCGTCCGGCCATTCAGGCCGCCGAGCTGGTGCAGTTGCTGCGCCAGCACGGCCATGCACCACTCTGCTGCCCGCTGTTGGAAACCGTGGCGGGCAGTGAACTCCCTCTCCTGCCCGACCTGCTGCGCAGTGCCGACGTGGTTATCGCCGTCAGCATCCATGCCGTTCATTTTGCACACGATTTTCTGTTGCAAACTGGTCAGACCTGGCCACATATTGAGTACTTTGCGGTGGGTCAGGCCAGCGCAGATGCGTTTGCCACCATCGGCATCACGGCAAGCTGCCCGGATGACCCGCGCAGCGAAGGGCTGCTGGCCCTGCCCGCCCTGCAGCAGGTAGCAGGCAAACGGGTACTGATCCTGCGCGGTAATGGCGGGCGGGATCTCATCGCCAGCACGCTGGCCTCACGCGGTGCTCTGGTGCACTATTGTGCGGCCTATGAACGCCACTACCCCGAGCTAGACGGGGACAGATTGACCCACCACTGGCAGGCAGCGGGGCTGGACAGCCTGCTTATTACCAGTGGTGAACTGCTGCAACGGCTGCTGGAGCTGGTTCCCGACCACCAGCGGCCCTGGCTTTTTGACCGCCTGCTGGTGGTCCCCAGCCCGCGCGTGGCCGAGATGGCCAGTGCTGCGGGCTTTATCCATATCACGATTGCCCAAGGTGCATCCAACCAGGCCCTGACGGCCGCACTGGAACTGAGGAAGATGGAATGACAGAACAACAAGAATCCCAGGTCAAACCCCAGCCGACCGCTGCGGTCAATGGCAGCAAGAGCCGCTCCGGTGCCGTACTGGGAGGGGTCGCCATCCTGCTGGCCCTTGGCCTGACCGGCGGTCTCTATCTGCACGGTCACAAGAATGCCGTGGCCCAGCAAGCCGAACTGGCCCAGCTCAAGCAGCAGCTGGCGAGCGCCCTGAGCAAGATCGACCAGACCAGCAGCAAGGATGCCGAGCAGCTGGCCGCGCTGGATCAAACCCAGCAGCGGCTGCAAGGGGAGATGCAGGGTCTGCAGAACCGGGTACTGGATCTCAACGATAAACGCCCCAACGACTGGATGCTGGCCGAATCCGAGTATCTGGTTCGGATGGCGGGTCGCAAACTGTGGCTGGAGCATGACCTCGTCTCCGCCATCACATTGCTCGGCAATGCCGACGAGCGGATCGCCGCCCTCAACGACCCCAGCCTGATGCCGATCCGCAAGGCGCTGGCCGAGGATATCGCCAAGCTCAAGGGGATGCCGCGCATCGACCGCGAGGGACTGACCCTCAAGCTGGCGGCACTGTCCGACCAGATCGAGCTGCTGCCCCTCTCCACCGTCAGCATGCCGGAAGCCAAGGCCGAGCCGGATCAAGCGGTCAGCACCAATCCAGATGAGTGGGAGAGCAATCTGAAGAAGAACTGGGTCAAGTTCACCGAGAACTTCGTCACCATCCGTCGCCGCGATGGCGCGGTCGAGGCGCTGCTCTCACCGCAGCAGGAGATCTTCCTGCGTGAAAACCTCAAAACCAAGCTGTTGCAGGCCCAGCTCTCCGTCTATCGCGAGCAGCAGGCGCTCTACGAAGACAGCTTGGACAAGGCCCAGCGCTGGCTGACCCAATATTTCGACACCGACAACAGCGCCACCCGCTACATGCAGGGCGAGATCGACAAGCTAAAGGGTGAGCAGATCCAGATCGACTATCCGGCCCAGTTCAAGACCCAGGCCATGCTGGAGCAGGTGCTGACCGAACGCCTGCAACGCATTCTGGCCAGCAGCTGAGGAGGGCACCATGATCCGTATAATCATTCTGGTTGCCGTGATGGTCGCAGGGCTGATCTTTGGCCCGCAAGCCTCCGGTAACAAGGGCTATGTGCTGATTGCCCTGGGCAATTACACCATCGAATCTTCCGTCACCAGCGCGGTGATCCTGGCCGTGCTGTTCTACGGCGCCCTGCTGATCGTCGAGTGGCTGCTGGGTCGGGTATTCGGCCTGCGCCGCAAGACCCTCGGCTGGTACGGCTCGCGCCGCCGCCGCAAGGCCAATCAACAGACCGTCGCCGCCACCCTGGCGATGGCCGAAGGGCACTACAGTCAGGCTGAAAAGCTGATGATCAAGGGGGCCAGCAACAGCGACACCCCGCTGCTCAACTACCTGAGCGCCGCCAAGGCGGCACAGGCCCGTGGTGACGACGCACGCCGGGATCAATACCTGCAAAAAGCGCAGGAGGAGAATCCCAAGGCCGAGCTGGCGCTCACCCTGACCCAGACCCAGCTGCAGATCGAGCAGGGCCAGTACGACACGGCGCTGGCGATGCTGGAGTCGGTCTACGCCCTCAACCCGCGCCACCCCATGGTGCTGGATCAGCTGCGCCAGGTGCATCTGGCCCGTCAGGACTGGAGCGCTCTGTGCGACCTGATCCCGGCACTGCACAAGGTAGGCAAGCTGACCCCGAAACAGGAAGAAGAGCTGCTGCAACAGGCCTGGTGTGGTCGCCTGCAACAGGCTGCCAGCAGCCTCGAAACCCTCAAGGCGGTGTGGCAGGATCTGCCGCGCAAGCTGCGCCTTGAGCCAGAGCTGCTGGCCTGCTACGGCGATCTGCTGCGCCAGCTGGGCGCCGACGGCGAGGCCGCCACCCTGTGGCAGGAGGCGCTGCGCAAACAGCCGATGCCGCAGCTGCTGGCTCGCCTACCCAAGCTGAAACTCGACAGCTATCAGCCGCTCTTGGCGCTGCTGCAAAAACAGCAGGGGCAGCCGGAGGTGGACACCGCACTGGCCCAGCTTTATCTGCTGGCAGGTCAACTGGACGATGCCCAGAAGCTGCTGGAGCAGGAGGTGGAGCGGGCGCCGAGCGCCGCCGCCTACCACGCCCTCGGTCAGGTGATGGACAAGCGTCGCCTTACCAACAAGGCCAACGAGTACTACCGTCAGGCGCTGGAGCTGGCGGGGATCTGATCCCCGGCGAACAGAAACGTGAGAGGCCGCATGATGCGGCCTCTTTTTTATCTCTTCGCCCTGCCCTCGTCAGGTGGTGAGCCGTTCCAGCTCGCCGATCAGCCAGATAGCCTCGGCGCGATGGCTGCCGCACACATCCATCATGGGGCGAAAACCGCCGCACACCGCCGGCCGCTCCGGTTGACCGAAGATCTTGCAGCCAAGGCGCGCATCAAGCTGGATGCAGGGGACACCAGCCGGTTTGCCATCGGGCATGCCGGGGATGGCACTGCTGATACTGGGAGCGATGCAACAGGCACCGCAACTGGAACGACACTCCATACAACCCACTCCTGTCACAGGATCAACCTGCACTGTCGGACTCTCTGCCACCATAGCCCAGGCAAGCCCACAAACGTAGAGGGAAGGCAGCAAAAAGCCCGACCGCGAGGCGATCGGGCTTGATTCACTACCGCATGGCGGGCAGAGCCATCATCACAGGATGATGTCGCGAACCACGCTGTCTTTGCGCTCCAGATAATGGATCGACTTGATACGGCGGATGGTACGGGATTTACCACGGATCAGCAGAGTCTCAGTGGTCGCCATCACGCCATCGCTGGTGATGCCATCCAGCAGGTCACCCTTGGTGATGCCGGTGGCGGAGAAGATGACGTTGTCATTCTTCGCCATGTCTTCCAGCTTGAGCACCTTGTTGACGTCGATGCCGAGTGCTTCGCAGCGGGCAATTTCCTGCTCGCCCAGCTCACGCACTTCCGGGCTGTCACCCTTGACGCGGTGGCGCGGCACCAGACGAGCTTGCATGTCGCCATCCAGCGCGCGGATCACCGCAGCGGAGATCACCCCTTCCGGAGCGCCGCCGATGCCATACAGCATGTCGACTTCGCTGTCCGGTAGACAGGTGAGGATGGAGGCGGCAACGTCACCATCAGGAATGGCGAACACCCGCACGCCCAGACCCTGCATCTCCTTGATTGCCTTGTCATGACGCGGCTTGGCCAGGGTAATGACGGTCAGGCGGGAGAGCGGCTTGCCCAGCGCCTTGGCCACAGACTTCAGGTTGAGCTCGAGAGCCTGATCCAGGTCGATGGCCCCTTTGGCTTTGGGACCGACGATCAGCTTTTCCATGTACATGTCAGGCGCTTTCAGGAAGGAGCCCTTGTCGCCCACCGCCAGCACGGCCAGCGCATTGGCCTGGCCCATGGCGGTCATGCGGGTACCCTCGATGGGATCGACCGCGATATCGACGCCGTCTCCGTGTCCGGTACCGACCTTCTCGCCGATATAAAGCATCGGCGCTTCATCAATTTCACCTTCGCCGATCACAATCTCACCATCGATCTCGATCTGGTTGAGAATGTGACGCATGGCAGCCACGGCTGCCCCGTCGGCGATATTCTTGTCACCACGTCCGAGCCACTTGTAGCCAGCCAGTGCTGCCGCTTCCGTCACTCGGGAAAACTCGATTGCCAGTTCACGTCTCATCGCATATCCAACCTATGGAGCTCGAAAACGGGCGGCATTCTACCACAAGGGCAAACCTTTGCGCACAAAAGTAGCTGCCAGGGGCATAAATGTAGCCAATTCATCCAATTGCAACCCAATTGCCATCGACTCTTCATCCAGTTGTCACCCCGCTGTCATGCCTCCTCCCTAGGATGGCCCCGTCTTCAAAACAAAAGCTTGCAACACAAGGGATTAAGATGAAAAAGCTGACTGTAGTGGCACTGGCTCTGACTGCCGCCTTCCAGGCACAAGCCGTTGAAGTATATAAAAATGATACCGCCATGCTGGACCTGTATGGACGCATCTACGCCGGTCAATTCTTCGGCGACAAGAAAGAAAACGTCGATACCGCCAACCCGAATGGCACCAAGGATTACAGCGCCAAGCAAGGGGCCAACCAGTTTGTCCGCTTCGGTGCCAAGGCCGAGACCCAGATCCAGAGCGGTCTGAAGGCGCTGGCCCAGTACGAAGTGCAGATGTACATCAACGACAGCGAGAAGACCATCAGCGAGAGCTCCGACAACCTGCGTACCCGTCTGGCCTTTGCCGGTGTGGGCGCTGACTGGGGTACAGTGACCTTCGGCCGCCAGAAAGGTGCCCCGGGTTTCCTGGCGGACTGGACTGATGTCTCCCTCTCCGACGGCTACGGTAACGAAGCGCTGGGTGCAAAAACCGACACCTTCGCCACCAACCGCGCCGGTTCCGTACTGAAATACTCCGGCCTGTTCAATGGCTTCCAGCTCGACACCAGCTACAAGTTCGACGGTGGTGACACCGAAGAGACTACCAGCAAGGATAGCGACGCGGCCTACGGAGCAGCCGTGGCCTATACCTTCCCTTTCAACCTGTCGCTGGGTACCGCCTATAACGTCGGCCTGCGCGACAAGAGCGGTGAAGAAGATGCAAAACTGTGGCTGATCTCCGCCAAGTTTGACAACAAGGCCGCCTACGCCGCCCTGAGTTATGCCGATGGCAGCGACTTCCTGGCGACCGGCACCGATCACACCGGTTGGGAAGCCGCGCTGGGCTACAACTTCGAGAATGGCTTCGGTCTGATGGCGCTGTGGAACAAACAGGAGCAGGACAAGGCTGGCACCAAGAAAGACAATGTGGATTACTACACCCTGGGAGCCCAGTACAAGTTCAACAAGAACCTGCGGGTGATTGGCGAGTACCGCATCAACAATCTGGACAGCGTTGCCGGCAAAGCGACCGCCAACAAGGATGACTTCCAGCTGGCTGCTCGCTACGACTTCTAATCGAGGTTTTCTGATACCCAAAGCGCGATGGCTTGCCATCGCGCTTTTTCGTCGCTGTTGCTCAGAAAACCACAAACTGGCCTAGGCTCAAGAGTAGATGTATCGCCGGAGAGATGATCATGGTCAGGCTGCTTTTCGTCCTGCTGTTGCTGCTGGCTCTTCCCGCTCACGCCCTCAATATCGCCATGGTGCTGTGGCGTGGCGAAACCGCCGCCGAGGCGGGCTTTCGGGCCGAGCTGACCCGACTTGGCTACCAGACCACCATCACCATCTACAATGCCGATCAGGATCGCACTGCGCTGGCGACCATGCTGCGTCAGCAGATGCTGCCGAAACTGGCGGAGTACGACTACATCTACACCTTCGGTACCACGGCCACCACCATGGCAAAGAGTCTGATAGCCAATCGAAAACCCATGATCTTCAACGTGGTTTCAGATCCTGTAGGGGCAGGCTTTCTCTCTGAGGACAAAACTCAGAACAGCATGGTCGCCGGAGTAAGCAACATGGTACCCATGGCGCTGCAACTGGCCAATGCCAGCAAGTACCTTCCATCGAATAAACGGCTGTTGCTCCCATTCAATCCGCGGGAGCAGAACACCCTGCTGGTGGCCGACATGCTGATCAACGCGGCCAAAGGTTACCAGTGGCAAGTCGCAACCTGGCGCATTGCACCAGATCCAAAGCGACTGGAGACCGAGTTGAAGCGACTGCAACAGGATGCCAAAAACGACATCGTCTTTCTGGCCGCAGACAGCTATCTGCTCTCCATCGCTCCCCGTTTGCTGAATGCACTCAACGCAGCGGCCATCCCTACCATCTGCAGTGCCGAGCTGTTCGTAGAGCACGGCTGCAGCGTTGGCACCATCAGCAGCTACGAGGCGCTGGGCAAGATGGCCGCAGTAATCATCCATCGCCACCAGCAGGGAACGCAGTTGCAGGATATTCCGCTGCAGACCGATCCCCACCCCAAACTGGTGCTGGGGCAACTGGGCAGCACCACCAAGCAAGAGAAGAACCCCGAGAAACCGAAGCCTTGATAAAGATCTCGGCCAATCAGGCTCCAGGCGGGTATGCTGTTGGCCCCCATCGCCCGAGAGCCCTTTCCCATGAGCACCACCGTCTTTTTTGCCGTTCTGCTGGCCGCCCTGCTTCACGCCAGCTGGAATGCACTGGTCAAAATTGGCGAAGAGCGGCTGGTGGGCGTGTCCCTGGTGGCGATCTTCTCCGGGCTTATCGCCGCCGTCGCGCTGCTGCCCATGGGGCTTCCCTCTGCTGCCGAGCTGCCCTGGCTCGGCCTCTCAGTCCTGCTCCATATCGGTTACTGCCTGTTTCTCAGCCATGCCTACAATCAGGGCGATTTTGGCCAGATCTATCCGCTGGCCCGTGGCAGTGCCCCGCTGCTCGCCATGGCGCTAAGTGCCCTGCTGCTGGGGGACTACCCCGGTTACGGCGGCATCGTCGGCGCCTGCGTGCTGATCATGGGGGTCTTGCTGATGGCCTGGCGAGGCGGGCAGCAGCGCCTTGCCAGCAAAGCGGTTCGGGCGGCACTGATCACGGCCATGTTCACGGCGACCTATACCCTCTCGGATGGGGCCGGCGCCCGCGCAGGGGGTGAACCGGTACGCTACACCCTCTGGCTCTTTGCCTGTACCGGGCTGGCGATGCTGCTGGTGCTGATCGTCCACCAGAAACGCAACGCATGGCGCCAGATCCGTCGCCATGCGATGGCGGGAATGGCAGGAGGTGCCATGTCACTACTCGCCTACGGGATTGTTATCTGGGCCATGACCCAAGCCCCCATTGGCGTGGTCGCGGCTCTGCGCGAAAGCAGTGTGCTGTTTGCCATGCTGCTCTCGGTCTGGCTGCTGAAAGAGCCGCTCGGGCGCATGCGGCTGACGGCGGCGGCCATTATCACTGGCGGCGTGCTGCTGACCCGGCTGGGAGGATAAGCGCTGTCGCCATTGGTGCGTATTTATCAGGCAGGATGGCGTAATTCACTCCGCCAAATATGCCGAATACCAATAATGGAAATAAGTGTCGGCCCGGGCGTAAATGTTTACATCCGCAACGTATCAATTAACTGGCAGGTCTGTTTATTTCAACCACAGCTTCATTCGGGAAACTTACCTGCCCAGCAGCATTAATGATAAAATCGTTCACAGTTAATTTTCGGCAACGCTGACCAATACCGCGCATGGCACAGACCATGCTGCTCCACCCATACGTTCATTGACCGCCTGACGGGTAAGCCAGCCCGGTCAGAGATGACCCGATCGCGCCCGCCACAGCAAGATGGCATGGCGCTACCGCGTTATTAATGGGTCCGGTTTCGTCTGTTTAATTTTTGATTATTTTAAATCCAGCACCATCAGGGAGTTTTTAATATGTCAGCAAAAAAGCTGAAATTGGGCGCCTTTATATTGATGATATTAACATCGGTATTTGGCGTCACTAATATCGGGATCGGTTTTTACCGAATGGGATATGCCGCCATTCCGATGTTCGTCATTGGCGGTCTGTTTTTCTTCATCCCGTTCATTTTGATGATGATCGAATTCGGCACCGGCTTTCGCAAAGAGGCGGGCGGCATCTTTACCTGGATGCGCCATTCGGTCTCGACCCGATTCGCCTTTATCGGTCTGACCATGTGGTTCGCTTCCTACGTCATCTGGATGTTTGGCAAGGCGCTCTCTATGTGGGTGCCCCTCTCCTTCATGCTGTTTGGCCGCGACATCACCGTCATCCCGGTCACCCTGGGTACCGGCATCGACTTCGGCCCCTTTATTCTGGGAGTGGTCGCCATCGCGCTGGTTGCCACCGTCACCAAGCTCATCACCCTGGGTAGCGCCCGCTTCGCCAAAGTGGCGGCCATCGGCGGTCTCTCCGTGGTGGCACTCAACGTGTTGCTGCTGGTCGGTGGCGTCTTCACCTTCGCAGTGAGCGGCATGACTCTGCAGGAACCCTTCACCCAGGCATCGCTGACGGCGTCTCCCAATGCCGCTTTCAACGACATCATCCCCTTCCTCGGCTTTATGGTGTTCGCCATCTTCGCCTACGGCGGGGTCGAGGCGATGGCCGGGGTGGCTGACGAGCTGGAAGATCCGGAGCGCGACCTCAAGCGCGGCATCTTCCTCTCCGGCGCCTTCATCGTGCTCTGCTACATCATCGGCTTTCTGGCGGTCGGCTCAATCATGCGCTGGAGCGACTTCCCGGCCGAGGGGATCACCTCTCTCTCCGCCCTCTTCATCATCATGCTGGAGCTGGGGCGCCATCTCGGTGGCGAGTGGCTGGGGCAGCTATTCATGCGCTTTGCTGGCCTTGGCATGTTCCTGAGCTATCTGGGTGCCTTTATCGCCCTCTCCTACGCGCCACTGCGCCAGTTCATCACCGGCACCCCGAGTTACTTCTGGCCGGAGCGTTTCCAACGCGAGAACGAGAATGGCGTGCGGATTGAAGCCCTCAAGGTGCAAGCCTGGGTGGTCTGTCTGTTCATTGCCGCCAAGTCCATCTTTACCCTGATCAACCCGGAAGGGGCCGCCGCCCTCTATGAGCTGATCATCACCATGACCAACGTCGGCATGACCCTGCCCTACATGTTCCTCATCTACGCCTGGTATCGCTATCGCAACAACCCGGCGCTGGGCAAGGACCTGATCTTCTTCAAGAGCGCGGGTTCCGTGCTGCTGGCTACCATCATCAGCCTGATCCTGGTCGCCTTCGGCAACGTCTTTACCGTGGTCGCCCCCTTTATCTCCGGCGATATCTCCACCGGCGTCTGGACCATCATTGGCCCGCTGCTGTTCGTGGTGATCGCCATGCGCTTCAAGATAAAGCAGGAAGATGCCCACTAAACGATAAGCAATGCTCCATGCCAATCGGGACCGTTCTGGTCCCGATTTTTTTAGCGCCGGCTTCCGCTCGCCATCACGGCCAGCCCATAGTTTCAATGCAAAAAAAGACTCCATGGAGACCTCTTTTACGCTCTCCTCGCCATCAGAGCGCGCTCAACGCCGTAAATTATCAATATCAAGGTGAGAATGATTGTGAAGCGCCAGTTCACGACATATAACTTAGCGAGATATCCCTGTATTTCGTCCGGTAGAGCTGATCATGATGATGCGTTCCCTCCTTCCCCTGTTGCTTGGCGCAGTAATGCTGCCGGCCACTATGGACAGTGCCCATGCCAACCCCTTTTCCGCCAGCAGCAAGAGCAGCAGCGGCTTTCTCGAGCGACGGGATGTGCCCAACCTCAGCTCGGCCGCTTTCGTGGTGGCCAACCACAGAACCGGCGAGGTGATCTCCGAGCGCAACGGCAACCGGGTCATGCCCATCGCCTCTCTCACCAAGCTGATGACGGCGCTGGTAGTGCTGGATGCCAACCTGCGCCTCAATGAAATGCTCACCGTGACCAATGCCGACATCGACCGCATCAAGGGAACCGGATCGCGCCTAGCCATTGGCTCGAAGCTCAGCCGCGCCGAAATGCTCCATATCGCCCTGATGTCCTCTGAAAACCGCGCAGCCTCGGCGCTGGCCCGCCACTATCCCGGCGGCCAGCGTGCCTTTGTCGAGGCGATGAACGCCAAAGCCCGCATGCTGGGGATGTGGAATACCCACTACGCCGACAGCACCGGGCTCAACCCGCGCAATGTCTCCACCGCGCAGGATCTGGCCAAGCTCGCCGCAGCAGCAGCCTCCTATCCGCTAATCCGCCAGTACTCCACCGACGAGCAGAGCTATGTGCGTACCAACAAGCGCCAGCTGCACTACCTCAACTCCAACCGGCTGATCCGCGAGGGGCAGTGGGAGTTCACCCTCTCCAAGACCGGCTATATCCGCGAAGCGGGCCGCTGTCTGGTGCTGGGCACCAAGGTCAATCACGAACCGGTGATCATGGTGCTGCTCAATGCCGAGACCACCAACGATCGGGTCGCCGATGCCAAACGGATCAAAACCTGGCTGGAGAGCTCGGGCAGAACCACCCTTGCCGCCAACCAGAGCAGCATGCTGACTCACCAGTAAGCTCGAGATCCCCAACCAAGCGAGGCGCCCGCCTCGCTTTTTTATCTACATGAGCGCGCCCAAAAAATGGGATCCAGTTCCCGCTACAGGTAACACCTTCCGCCATCCCGTTACAAAACTTAACTACTCAACAGCGTGAATCACACTAATAGAATCAATTGGTTGTAACCTGGCAGCGAGAATTTTAGCGTGCCATCACAACCCCTGTAACGACGAGCCACCATGCGCATTTCCAGTATCGAGTGCGGGCGGGTACTGACCATTCTGGCCGTGATGACCATTCATGTATCCCCTTTCGACAACCCCTTCAATCCCGCCCTGTGGGGAGGCGAATCCTGGCTCTGGCTAAGCGGCACCATCAACCAGTTATGCGGCTTTGCCGTGCCGCTATTTTTCCTCTGTGCCGGTTATTTTCTGCAGCCGAGACTGAGTCGCGAGGCGCCGCTGACCGTGACCTGGCGCTACTGCCGCCCCTTGCTGCAGCTCTGGCTGGTGTGGAGTCTGGTCTACCTGCTGGTGCCGTTCAATCCGCTGGATGCCGTGCAGCAAGGCTATCTGGCCTCCCTGCGCGGGCAGTGGCAATTCCAGCTCGGCGACCCCCTCAATGGCTGGCTGGTGGGCGGCATGATCCACCTCTGGTTCCTGCCAGCCCTGGTCATGGCGGTGGCCCTGCTGGCACTCTGCTACCGGCTTGGCAGACCATCGCTCGCCCTCTGGCTGGGTCTTGGCCTCTACCTGCTGGCGCTGCTGGGGGGCTCCTATGCCAAGCCGCTGCTGGGCGCCGAGTGGCCACTGCTCACCCGTAACGGCCCCTTCTTCTCCCTGGTGTTTGTGGCGCTCGGGGCCCTGCTGCGCCAGCTTCAGTGGCAACCGGATGCCCGCACCGGCTGGCAATTGCTGCTGGCGGGCGTGGCGCTCTATGGCTGTGAAGCCTGGGTGCTGCAGCACTTTGCCGCGGTACCGCTTACCCGCCACGACTTCCTGCTCGGTTCCCTTCCCTGGGCCCTCGGCCTGTTTGGCCTGCTGCTGGCCAACCCCGAGTGGGGCAAAGGCAGCTGGCTTGAACGTCAGGCCCCCAAAGTGCTCGGGATCTACTGCCTGCACATGATGCTGGTGCTCTGGCTCTTCGTGTTTGGCCCGCAGGGCGCATCCATCCCGTGGGAGATTGCCAAGGTGCCGCTGCTGCTGGGAGCATCTCTGCTGGCCTATCGCCTGCTGGCGGCCCAGCCCCTCACCCGCCGACTACTGCGCACCAACTGAGTCCGATATCCGGCCCGTCCTATCGGGCCGGATGCCTCTTCACGTTTTGTCCCTTTCTCTTCCGCTACGCCCTTTTTCCCTCGCTTCGTTCGCGCGGTTTGCTGCAATGGCTCTGCTTTTCAGCCGAGCTCCCCCCGACCGCACAACCCGCCTCCAATACCCCTATCCATTTTCACCTTGCCAGACAAATGAAAATCAATATCATTGGCATCCCGCTTAAGCGGGTCAGGCTAATTATAATTAAATCAATATGTTCGAGCCGTCAGGTCGACATACAAAGAGTCAATATTGAATATGCAGCACCCTCACTTTCGCAGAACCCTGGTCTCGCTGGCACTGCTGGGCACCGGCTTCACAGCCCAGGCCGCCGATGAAACCATGACAGTGGTTGGCAAACGCTCCCAGCATCAGGAAGTTGCCACCGCTACCCGTACCAATACACCAGCCAAGCTGGTTCCCCAGACCATCGACAGCGTCAAGGCCAGCGAGCTGACCGCCTTCGGCCAACCGACGCTGAGTGAAGCCCTGAGCGGCATCCCCGGTGTCAACGCCAGCGGTGACACCCGCTTCGACGGGGTCAATATCCGCGGCTTCAGCGCCAGCAACGACTTCTATCTCGACGGATTCCGCGACGACATGCAGTACACCCGGGATCTCGGCAACATCGAGCGGGTGGAAGTGCTCAAGGGCCCGGCCGCCGTGCTCTACGGCCG
Organism: Aeromonas sp. 600527; assembly: GCF_049175415.1. Classification (NCBI taxonomy): domain Bacteria; kingdom Pseudomonadati; phylum Pseudomonadota; class Gammaproteobacteria; order Aeromonadales; family Aeromonadaceae; genus Aeromonas; species Aeromonas sp. 600527. The sequence goes on from NZ_JAAKVA010000005.1 coordinate 156,336, forward strand.
CGGCAGCACGGGGGGCATCGTCAACCGGGTCAGCAAGAAGCCGCAGAAAGGGCAGGAGTCCAGCGTCACCGCCCGGGTCGGCAGCTTTGACAGTCAGCGACTGGCCGCCGACCTCAATGGCGAGGCGAGTGAGCAGGTGCAACTGCGCCTCAACATGGCGCAAGAGGACAAAGATAGCTTCCGCAACGGCGTGAAGAGCAAACGCACCCTGCTGGCTCCCTCCGCCAACTGGGAGATCAGCGACAACCTCAACTGGCTGGTGCAGTACGAGCGCAACGAACATGACCGCACCCCGGATCGCGGCATTCCCGGGGTCAATGGCCGACCGGCCGATGTGCCGCGGGAGTATGTTTACAGCGATACCAGCCGTGACTTCATCGATGACGTGGCGCAATCCACCCGTTCCCGCCTCTCCTGGGATATCAACGATCAGTGGCAACTGCGCCAGCAGCTCGGTTACTCCACCCTCGACAGCCAGTTCGACAACACCTATGTCACCAGCGTCAAGGGGGATCAGGTGACCCGCTCCCGCTGGCAGCAGGATCTGAAAGCAAAGAACCTGATCAGCAATACCGAGGCCGAAGGTCTGTTCCAGACCGGCCCGGTGGAACATCGCCTGCTGGCCGGCTTCGAGCAGAACTGGCAGGAGCGCACACCCAAGCTCTACCAGAACGCCACCGCCATCCCGTCCGGCAACCTCTACGACCCGGGCTCACTGCCTACCTACAATGGCGCCATGAAGCTCTCCAGCGACGCCAAACACAAGGTGCGCGGCAATGGCCTCTATCTGCAGGATCAGCTCAGCCTGGGTGACTGGCATCTGGTTGGCGGGCTGCGCCGTGACGACTTCACCGTCACCAGTCGCCGCTACGACCTCAACAAGGAGGAGAGCGTCTCGGTCAACAGCCTGAGCCCGCGCCTCGGTCTGGTGTGGAATCCCCTCGAGGATCACGCCTTCTATACCTCCTACAGCAAGACCTTCACCCCGGTGGGCGGCGAGCTGATCGGCATCACCCCGGGCGACAAGAACAACGGGCTGGAACCCCAGCACACCCGCCTCTACGAAGGTGGCGTGAAGAGTGACTGGCTGAACGGCAAGCTGGCGACCACCCTCTCCCTCTATCGACTGGAGATGTACAACAAGCGCACCAAGGATCCGCTGGATCCCACCAAGGTGATCCTCACCGGCCTGCAGCGCACCGAGGGTGTCGAGCTGAGCGCGCGCGCCGAGCTGACCGAAGAGATCTACCTGCGTGGCGGCTTCGCCATTCAGGATGCGGAGCAGGTCAAGGCGGATGCGGATCTGCAGGGCAAGCGCCCGATGAACGTCTCCCGCCAGAATGGCCAGTTCTATCTCGGCTACAAGAGTGGCGAGCAGGGCTGGTTCGGCGAAACCGGCGTAACGGCGGTGGGCGATCGCTTCGCCGACAACGCCAACACCACCACACTGCCCGGTTACGCTCGCTTCGATGCGCGCGCCGGTTATCGCTGGCAGCAGTGGGAAGCCGAGCTGAGCGCCGAAAACCTGACCGATCACGAGTACTTTGTCAGCGCCACCAGTGCCACCCAGATCATGCCGGGTACGCCCCGTCAGCTGAGTCTGACCGGTACCTACCGCTTCTGATCTCTGTGACAACCACCCCGACTGGCCAGCCCCTGCTGGCCAGTTTTTTATGAAGCAACCACGATGAAACACAGAAGAGTTCCCCTTCACAACAACAAATGGGTACGCCGCCTCCATGCCTGGGCCGGTTTTTTTACCCTAGCCCTGATACTGATGTACGGCATCACCGGTCTCTGGCTGCAACACCGTGCAGTGTTGCCCATCCCCGGCCCCCACACCGACAAATCGAGTGAAGAGATAGTGCTCGAGGCGCCACTCGCCAGCCCGGAGCAGCTGAAAAGCCTGCTGCAACAGCGCTATCCCGATACCTTTGCCGACGGGCGAACCATGATCACCCCGGCCCAGACTCTGCCCACCCCGAACGGCCTGCTCATCCTGCCCGCCAAGTGGGAAATGCGCGGCGTCACCCTCAGCCAGAGCGTGGCTGCCAGCTATGTTGAGGGTACCCTGCTGGTACGTACCGACCTGCAACTGGCCAACTTTGCCGCCAGCCTCAACCGGCTGCACCGCGGCATGGGCACCGGCCTCGGCTGGCAGCTGTTTGGCGACCTCGCCGCCCTGGCTCTGCTGCTGCTCGCCCTCACCAGCCTGTTTATGTGGACCAAGCTGCACGGTACCCCCAGAGCCATCATAGCGCTGACGCTCGCAGGTACCCTCGGTACCCTGCTGTTTGCCCTGCTGGGATAGCGCGCGACCATGCTACTGCGTAGCAAGGAAATGAAAGAAAACCGCAATAGAAACAGACCGCTGGCGGTGATGCCGTCAGCGGCTATATCAAGGAAAGGAAATAACGGAGAGCGGCAAAAGAGAAGGGATACCAAGAGGTAACGGGAAGTATTGCCAGCTCAACAGTAACGCTCCAATGCGCAGGAACGCCAAAAAACAAAAGGCCATCATTGCTGATGGCCTTTTGTCATGAATTTGATGGTGCCCGGGGTCGGACTCGAACCGACACGGTTATTCACCGGCGGATTTTGAATCCCGAAACTGCGGTTTCACAAGGATAGTACGACTCGTAAAGCCTTGAATCAAGAGGGTTTGAGTTATCTCCGGTTTGCTGTGGGTTAGGCTGGTTTGCACACATTGCACATTATTACCCACCAAAATCACACACACACGACTAGGGGTACCTGTCATATATGGCTGGCTGGGAAGGGCAGCCACACGGTTGGCCGGTTAGAACGGGGGCTCATTGACCCCCTCGCGTTTACGTTACTCTTCGTCCTCATCGGAACGTTCGTCATATCCCCGACTCTGCCAATAGGCATCATTTTCAGGGTCTAACTGACGAGAACGGTTATCGCCATCATCTTTTTTGGACATCACAGGCTCCATGTCATTACGGTCAGCCAAACCATAGTAATGCTCTGCTGCGGGTTTCCCGGTTGGATATAGCCCAGCGTGATCCCTGTTGTTGTACCCACTTTTTCAGCTCGTCGCTGATGTATTCCGGGCCATTGTCACAGCGTATAACCCCCGGTTTGCCGCGCCAGGCTATCACTTGTTCCAATGCCCGCTTTACCCAGCCTGCGGGTGCAGATAGCCAAACGCAGTGAGCTGCACAGTTTCAAGGTGATGCCGCCTAGTTGGAAAAGAACAGGCGGTTGTGGAAGAACTGCGAGCGCAAAATCAAAACCAGCTTGCAGTTCATCCACTCGGCCTTTCTGGTTCTCCTGCTCAGGAGGTCGTAAACAGGTTCTTATAGATGCCCGTGTGGCGCTGCACTGATTTAACCCCCCACAACGGCCGAGTAGGGTCTAGCACAGCTCAAATCTGTACCGAACAGATCCGCTTCGCACGACGCGAAATTGGTCGCGCGTCTTGGTGCCGACTGGGTTGGGCAGGGTCATCACCATCCAGTGGGTCGGGTCGAATACAAACGGTACGTACAGGATGCGATACCTGCGCTTTCGGTCTTCTCTTGCACTGCCAGCAACCTCAAGCTCTCGTGCCGACAACTCGAACTCGCCGCCAATGTCGAGCGCCGATTTGACCTCGTATAGGTATTCGTGGCGCGCGGTCACGACCCGGAAGTCGTAGCCCAAGGAGTCGTCGCCTGCCGGGCCGGTGCAGAACTTTTCACGATTTGACGAGACCCAGCACTCGTCAGACATCTCCTTGGGATGGAGCCGGAAGAGCAGCTTCCACACCAGCCACTCACTCGCCATGCCCATCGACGTGCGGGTTGCGTCGGACAGTTGGTTACGCCAGGTTCCGCCCTTACCCCCACCGCCTCCGCTGGATCCCAGCCACGGTTTGCCTGCTTCCTCCTGCTGAAGCAGGCGAGCGACACGGACGCGACTGCGGGTGAACCACTCGTTGCTTTGAGCGATGGCCGCGTCCGCGAGGTTTTCGAACTCCTGGATGAACCTAGGGCTTCCGGTATCCAGCGAGCGTCCAGCAAAAAGGATGCTACGGCGCGTCACCTCAGCCTTCAGGCTGAGTTCGCGAGCCTCCTGCTCCTCCTGCTTCAAGTCCTCCGCCGTCAGGCCTAGGTCATGCAGGGCCTCGGTGGTTGGCATGTTCGCTGGCCACCAGCCGGCGCGACGCAGCAGCGCCGGCAAGGCACCTGGCGCGATCACCTCGAAGTCCAACAGGCCTGCCTGGTCCAGCTTGCGCACGAGCTGCTGGGCATCGGCCGCACCCGCGTTGGTCGATTGCTGGGCACCGTTCTTCCTGCACCAGGCGCATATCAGGTTCGTCAGGTCCGCGTGGCGCGCCGTCACGAGCTTCCGGTTGGCTGCTACAACGGCCTCCAAGGCCTCAAGCTCGACGGTGGGGTCGTCGGCCCCGACCCTTGCCTCCACCGCCAGATCCGCGTAGGCGACGACGCGGGCTTGATCGAGCTGCTCCAACTGCAGCAGCCACTGCGGATCAAATTGGATGAATTCAAGCGTTCGCAGGATCACGTACTCGTCGAGCGGCGCAGCGGCCCGCCAAGCGGGCAAAAAGGCTCGCCTCAGCCGAGCGCGTATCAAGGGGGCCAACTCGGCGAGGTACGTGCTGAAGAGGCGGCGGAAGTCCGTCTCGTCGTTCATCGGCGGGTAGCCGAGCTCGGCGAGTGTACGGCCGAAGGCGGCGAAGTCCAGGTTAAGCCGCAGACAGATTGCCCTCTGGTCGTCGGTCTCGGCGACGACCTCGAGCAGCTGGTAGACCAACTCTGCCTGGAGCTCACCCACAAGCCAGGCGCGAAGCTGCAGGGCGGGGCCGAGCTGGGCATGCCTCTCGCGAAGCCGCTCCGCGGCCTTCATGTCCTTGAGGAAGGCCACGACCGGCAGCACCGCGTCGACGCGGCGCTGCACGCCGCCCTTCGTCGCGGCGAAGTGCTCGCGCACGACGCTGACGTCTCTGCCAATGGCCCTGGCCAGCATGTCCTCGGACGGCCCCGCCGCACAGCCGCAGTAGCCATCTCGCTGCAACCTTCCCAGCAGAAGCTCGAGCGTGTTGCGCCGCGACCCGAGCAGCTTGGTGAGCGCCTGCGACGCTTCGAGCAGTAGCGGCAGGTCGATGAGACCATCAGTCCTCACGAGCAGCGTCGGGGTGCGGGCGTGTTGTACGGCGTGCACCCGCTCCCTGCCGCGCACCGGTATCTCGAGTCCCGAGATGGTGAGGGCAAATTCTCCACAGTACCTGACGCGTATCGCGCGAAGCCGGCGGTCGAGCTCGTCAGAGGGCAGCGTCCGCGTCTCCAGAGGGTCGCCAAGGTGCTCGTGCGCGAGGACGGCAACGTCGCTCAGCCAGGACAGCTCGCCGGCCACCAGCGGGGGGGCGCCGGGCGACGCCTCGAACGGGGCGCCGTCGACGACCAGCTGCACTTCGCCGGAGTCCGTTAGCCGCGGAGAAAAGCGGCCGGTGGCCTTGAGCAGTTCGCAGATCAGAGGGGCCTCGGTCCCCCCAACGTCGAGCACCGCCTCGCCTGCGTCGTTCAGGGAGCGCGCGGCGAAGGCCTGAGGCTCGCTCGTTACGTAGATGACTGGCGGGTCTTGCTCGCGTCCCTGCAGAAGTTCGAGGCTTCCCGCCCGCTCCACTACCAGTTGAAGCGAAGCGGGCAGCGTACTGCGACTCTCCACGACGTCGGCCCATGCGCGGCGGACTTGGTCGCGCAGGTCGCGCCTTTCCGCGGCCGAAAGATCCGGGAGCACAGCAGCGAGCGACGCCAACCGGCCGGGCGCACTAGACTGATCAGACCAGTCACGAAGACCGATCTTGGGGTCGAAGAGGATCGAGGGCAGCTCCTCGCGGGCGCCGGGCTCGGACTTGAACCGCGCCACGAAGCGCGGGGGATGCTGACGGGCCACCGTTGTGGACCAGCTGTCGCAAGGTCGTGCAAAGACGACTTCGTCAGAGCGGGCACTCGCTAGCCACCGGCCATGTTGTAGAAAGACGTACAAGGGCGTCGGAAGAATGACGGACTGATGCCCACGCCAAGTCCGGATGTCGAACTTGAAGTGCCTCTGTTCATGGGTTCTCAGATAGGCGACCAGTAGGTTCGAAAGCGCCTCCTTTGCGGAGTTCGGGAGGTGATCATGCTCGAGCTGGCCCGGCACTCTCCACGCCTCGTCGTGCATGATGTACTCGGTCTGCGGGTAGTGCAGCTTGTGCACAGAGGCGTACTTGGTCCAGGTCTCATCGAACCCTAGCTTGGGGTTGCCCACGCGGAGGAACGAGTTCCAGTAGCCGTTCGGCGTGCCCGCATGACGCAAGGTGGCAGCTACGGGTTCCAGTCCGTCCGGGACTCTGAGAATCTGCAAGAAGCGAATCCAGTCCTCGCGCCTATCGTCGGCACGTGCGCGCGGCCAGTTGGAGAAGGCGATCAGGAGTCGGTTGCGCTGCTCCTTACAGTCCAGGGAAACCGGTGCGGCCTCGTCGAGATACTGCTCGAGCGTTCGTCCGAGGGCGCTCCACGACGAGGACATTAGGGCGTCTTCGGCGCGCATCCAGCCGCCTAAGCACGGCACGCACAGATCGGCCTGACGAAGCGCGGTCTCGACTGACTTGTCGCCCGTGGCGAGCCAGACACGAAAGGCCCACGTAAGGGCTTCCTGCCGCTGGTTGTCCGTTCCGGACTCCAGCGCCCCCTTGAGGGCCGCAAGTGCCTCGACGGGGTCGTAGTGTCGAAGGAGGCGCGCCTTCTCGAACTTGTTGATGACGTCTTCGGGGACCTCGACATGCTGGTTCAGAAACCGGAACTTGCGCGCAATGGCCGAAGGAGGGTTGGGAGGTCCCTGGGTGCGCCTGCCGCGCGTGCCCATCATCCGCGCAAACACGGGCGGTGCGTCGTCCAGGCCGTTCGCAGTTGCAACGAGAAGCTTGTTGTTGTCGCCGAGTAGCACCTTCTTGCCCGCCAACGCGGCCAGGTCGATCTTCGACGCGACGAAGATTGAGAGCACGTCTTGGTAGAAGTCGCGCCAGGCCGATGCGACGGCCTTTTTCTTCTTCGACGAAAGATACTCCGCCGTCGCCTCGACCCACTCGCACAGCCGTTCCACGTGGAGTTCGAGCGGCATGGACACGGCGGATGCGAGCGCCCTGATCCGGGACAGCTGAGCATCGGATACGCTGGCAAGGATATGGGCATTGGCGATCGACTCGAGCCGCGACGGTGTCATCTGCCTGGTCCGGACGTCCGGCCATGCGTAGAGCTTTCTCAGTGACGCCCACTTGACGCCTGCGCTAGACGTAGCGGGCCAAATCGCGGCGTCTGTGATCGGCCGTCCGAGCGCCTTAAATGCTTCGACGATCGTCACCATCCTCGGACCCGACCAGGCGGCCATGTCGACAACAGCACTTGGCGGCACAGCTAAGCCCTCATCGACGATCGCAAGACAAGCCTTCGCCGCAGTGTCGGCCGCGGCTTCGATTAGCAGCTTGTTCAGCGGTAGGTCGGGCTTGATGGTGCGCCGGTCGATGTCCGCAAAGAACGGCGCGTCGATGTGGCCGGCCATCGGCGAGACTGCGTGGTCGTCCATCGGAAGAAAGTTGTACAGGCGCGGCAAGACTGCCTTATCCAGGCACACGGCGATCGAAACGACAGCGTCGCCCTTCCAGGTAAGCCAGCGCTTAAGTGGCGGCGCCGCCGGAATGCTCTTCGCGACTGCCTCGAGCACGGCGTCCTTATGTAGCGTCTGCCTGACAACGAGAAATGCGCTTCCGTCGCTCAGTGTGACGCGTTGCATTCGAATGCTCGACATTGGGTCCCGCAAGAGCGGTTCAACCGCGCGGGACAGCGTCGCCTTTTCGACCTCGACCCCGGCTCGAACGATCGAGACCTCCAGCGACGCGAGGCGATCGAGAAAGAGCTGGACTGGCGCGGCCGCGTTGGTCAGCGCGGCCACCTGCTTCTCTGCCAGTTCGACCTCGCGCGACGAAGCCAGTGGCAGGCAGACGACCGTCGCGTACCCCAGCGAGGCGAGGCGGCGCACGTCGTCCGACTGCTCAGTAACGGCGACGGGGACGAGGTAGCGTGGAATGTCGGCAGCGACCTTAGCGGCCACCTCCGGAGAAGCACCAATCTCCTCCAAGAGCTCTGCGATCTCTTCGGTTGATGCGAACCGGAAGCAGTAGCCGTTGAACATGGGAGCCGGTATTTGCGCGCCAGCGGAAAAGATGTGGACGTCGTTGGTGAGCGCCTCGACGCTTCTAAAGCCGAGGCCCTTGTTTCCGATCCCTTCGCCGATTTCCTTATCGCTCGTTCCGATGTTGCGGATCGCCTCGAAGTTCGAGTCGGAGAAGGGGCGCCCCTTGTTGGCAACGAGCAGTAAGCCCGTGTCGTCGTTGGCGACCACCAAGTGAATGGCAACCTCGCCTTTCTCGCCGACGGCGTGCGCGTCATGGGCGTTCTGAAGCAGCTCGAAAAGGACGCGGTCGCCGTACTGCGTACCGATGATCTCGTTCAGGCTCCTCAGGCTCTCGTACACCTTCAGGCCACGCCGCTGCCCGTCTAAAGCGTGCTCAAGCTGCGAGCGAGTGACGCTATCGATGAGCGCCGCGGCAGGTGTGAGCCTGCTCATCGTGTCGGCGAAGTCCTCATCGTCGTCCTCGACTTCCTCAACACCGACATAGCTGTCCGGGGCCAGCACATGGCCGTGCTCGACAATTTCGCTAAGCGGCACACTGCGGCAGAAGCCCGGCATATCCTCGTAAGCCAGCGCGGTCTCGCCGTCGGCTTTCCAAGCGAGGAGGGTATCGGCAACCGTATCCCCTTCCAACACCTTCAGCACGGCATCACCCCGGCCACATCCCTTGCGCAGTTGCCCTTGCGCCAGCAGTTCATCGCGGGCTGCTTGAAAGGCGGGCTCAGTCAAATCGCTGATTTGGCTTTGCAGCGCGGCATACAGGGCCTGATTGCCGATGCTACTGCCATCCTCGGGAATGGCGGCCAGTAGGGCCTGGCAGAGGGCGGGGTGATCAACCATGCAATTCTCCGGTGTTACCCTTGGCATTGAGCAAGGGGCCATCAAAATGGGCAGTAAACATCCGACAAGCAGCCAAGGCCGCACAGGGTACGAGCGGCACGAGGAAGTGGCAACAAGGTGTGACGATGGATGCACATCATCGGAAAAAGCCAGCCTGTCAGTGAGATAGCAGGCAGTTTATACAAATGGGTCTATGACAACTATGACCGAGGCACCAAATTGGCTTGATTGTCGTGGCGCAGTGAATTTGGCCACCATCAGTTGGGGCGGCATTGGATCACTTCAGCGAGGGCTGTATCAGATCGCTTTTGTAAAGTGGACTGCGCCCGCCCCAATAGACGATCCTGCCTTAAAGTTGGACTGCCCCGCCCCATCCAATGATTACTGCTGCGAGCGGTATTTTTCAAAATACTGGCCGGCCAACGTTTGTGCTTCGCTCAATGCTGTTGGAGTCAACATAGAAGCTGTTAAGTCACGGGTCTTGACCGCGTCAGAATCACCATTGGCGGCAGCTACCGAACTCCAGACGTAAGCCAACTTGTAATCCTGCGCCACCCCTTGTCCATTAGCGTACATTATGCCGAGGTTGGCCTGCGAGGTAACATCCCCTTGCTCTGCTGCCTTGCGCCACCATACCACGGCCCGATCATAGTTCTGGGCCACCCCTTGCCCCCCCTTGTAGAACATCCAGCCAAGGCTGGCTTGCGCGGTGGCATCTCCTTCTTTGGCTGCTTTGGCTATCTTGCCTGCTTGGGTTGTCTTGGTTGCTTGGGCTGTCTTGGCCTCCTGCTCAGCGTGCATGGCTTCGATTTCACCTGCGCTAGGTATGTATTCATCAGCGTAAGCATCTTGATGCCTTCTTTTATAGGATTCCGTGTCACACCATGGCTCAAACCAAGATTTACCTGCGTAATACTTCGCCCATTTCTTCTCACAACTCTCAGCATGGAGAGTTGTTGAGATAAGCAGTGATGAAATCAGCAATACCCAAATTGTTTTATTCATCAACCACCCAATTAAATTGTAATTTCTTGCATGGTATCGCATTAGAGTGGCGTATTTATTTGAAGAGAACATGATTTTTTGGATTAAAACAGTGCCTAGCACGACTTGGCATCCTGCTTGACCGACTCCAAAATAATGCGAAACTCGTCCTGAAAATGCGCAGCGCATAACGCCTTTTAAGTTCAATCCCCCCCCCCACACATCACAACCGCAGGCGCCGAAGCACTCCTGCCACTGCGACATTTATGAGTCGAACAAGGGGCTATATGAGCAAGAGCTCATACCCCTGCTCCTCAACCTCTTGATAAAACCATGACTGTAGAGCATGAATTTCATCATTCGTTCGTTCTGCAGGCACCCGAGCAAGAAGATAGGCCATCCAGAGATCTTCAACCGAGGGTTTAGAGCTCCATTCCTTGGTCTGAACCACTAAAGAACCGATATCATGGATTCGGTTTGGTAGGCAAAAGCCATCTTGTCCCTTCACTCTCTCACCTCTTTGAGTGGCAACAGCCAACCTTCTTCCTTCAGCTGATCCGCCTGTCCGTTTACATCAACGACGCTTCCATCAGCCCCTACCACTCGGTTGGTCCATGTAGCATGACAAGCATCTGCTGCCACGGCAGCCTTGAGCATGGAGGCAATAGCTTGAGTACCATGGTCATGGCCATAAAAATGCCGCGAGAGCACCTTATAGCTGGTCACGCTGCCTGCTGGCACCACCACCTTGAGGTGGGCCAACAGGTCTTTCCAGTTCACGCTACTCATAGCTTCCCTTGCAATGGCTTACCAAATCCCTTGAACAGCAGGTCCAGGATCAAACCCTGGATGATATTGGCCGCCTCGGGTCGAGAGAGGTAGTCCAGCGACATGCCGTTCTGGATATCCATCCGCTCGATCACGGCCGCATCAACCGCCTTGGGATAGTCACCCAGCATGATGGCGTCGCGGTGGTTATTTCGCACCTGATCCATCAAGGGCTGGTTTTCCGCAATCTTGCTGGCCATCCCCTGTAGCCAATCCAGCTTGTCCCCATCGGTCACCTCTGTGCCGAACAGATCGTTCAACTGCTCCAGGATGTGAGAGAGGAAGTCTTTCTTCTCCTCTTTTGCTTTAGCACTGCCAAGCGCCGAAATGCCCTGCAAGCCATTGCCACTTGCATCAGCTTTGAGCTTGAGATCCTGAGTTCGCTTGGCCTTGAGGTTGTAATGGCTAAGCAACACTTGGGAGAGGTCAATCTCGTCCTCCTCCAGCACCTCCTGACGCAACATCGGCAGCAGGTGGCGGGCGAACACGCAGAGCCGTTCCAATGATTCGTCATCAAAGGCGGTGATCTGGGAGACAAACTCATAGAACCGCACATAGCTATTGAGATCTTTCTTGAAGAGATCGAGCTCGCCCCGGGCTTCGGTCGCTTCTTTGACCCGCCGTTCGGCATTTACCTTATCAGTCGCAGACCCGCCTTCCCGCTCGATGCGTTTGAGCATCTGGCGACACTCCCTCACAGCTTCACTGGCCAGCTTGTAACGTTTGGTGAACCGTTCGACAGCCGGTTTGATATAACCGGGCAAGGCTTCGGCCCCACGCTTGGGATCGAAATAGGCATCGCTAAACGCCTCCACCTCGCTCCAGGTAAAGATGCCCGTCGCTTTCAGCTTATGGAACAGGTCATAGACCAGATTGGGATCGGAGACGGTATCGAGGGTAGCTGTCTCAAAATATTTTTGGAACTCCTCCAGCACATCCTGCGGATCATTCACAAAATCGAGCACAAAGGTGCTCTCCTTGCCGGGATAGGTGCGGTTGAGGCGAGAAAGGGTCTGGATGCAATCCACTCCTGTCAGCTTCTTGTCCACATACATGGCACACAGCTTGGGCTGATCGAAACCGGTCTGAAACTTGTTGGCCACCAGCATCACCTGATAGTCCTGGGTATCGAATGCCTTACGCATGTCCCGCCCATTAAGCTCGGGGTTCATGTTCCGCTCGTTAAAGCTCTGCCCTTCCTCTTCGATGTCGCCAGAGAACGCCACCATGGCACGAATAGCACCATAGCCCTGCTCTGTTACATACTTGTCGAACGCCAGCTTGTAGCGAACCGCCTCCAGCCGACTCGACGTCACAACCATCGCCTTGGCCTGCCCTCCAAGGAGATTGGCCACGTTGGTGCGGAAATGCTCAACGATGATCGCCACTTTCTGGCCGATATTGTGCGGGTGTAGCCGCACCCACTTGGATAGCCTGATGCGAGCCTTCTTGGCATCCACTTCCTTATCTGCCTCCTCTGCCTTCATGGCGAGTTTGTAGGCAAGCGAATAGTTGGTGTAGTTCTTCAGCACGTCGAGGATAAAACCCTCCTCGATCGCCTGACGCATGGAGTAAACATGAAATGGCTTGGGCTTGTTATCCGGGCCAAGCGGCATCGCCGGGTTCGCTGGGCGGCCAAACAGCTCCAGCGTTTTACCCTTCGGGGTTGCCGTAAAGGCGAAATAGCTGATGTTCTGGCTGCCGCCACGAGCGGCCAGCGTCATGTTCATCACATCTTCGCCACTGAGTTCCTCTTCCCCATCCAGCTGCTCGGCCATCAAGACTTCACGCAACTGACGCGCCGTGCTGCCGGTCTGGCTTGAATGAGCCTCATCGGCAACCACCGCAAAGCGAGAGCCTTTCAGCGTGGTCGACTCCTGAATAGCCTTGAGTACGTGCGGGAAGGTTTGAATGGTGACGATGATGATGGGCGTGCCGCTGGCCAGTGCATCGGTCAGCTGTGCTGACTTGGAGCCATCTCCCTCTTCACGGTTGATGCGGCTCACCACCCCATCAGCATGGTCAAACTGGGCGATAGTCTCTTGCAACTGACTGTCGAGCACCGTTCTATCGGTAATCACAATCACCGAATTGAACAGCTTCTCCCCTTTATCCAGGTATAGCGAGGCCAGCTGATGAGTCAGCCAGGCAATCGAGTTGGATTTGCCAGACCCTGCCGAGTGCTGGATCAGGTACTTCTGACCAGCCCCCTCTTGCCCCACCGTGGCCAACAAATTCTGAACCACTTTCCACTGGTGATAGCGAGGGAAGATCATCGTCTCTTTCTTCTTCTGCCGCCCCAGCTCATCCTCTTCTACCTTGACCTCAAGGTGCAGATAGCGGCTCAGTATCCGCAGGAAGTTATCCGGTTGCAGGATCTCTTGCCACAGATAACCGGTAGCAATGCCCTCCTCACCATTCACTGGCAAGGGCTGATCATTGCCCGCCCCCCCCTCACGGGTGCCCTGATTGAATGGCAGGAAGAAAGTCGAGTCGCCCGCCAGCTTGGTGGTCATCGCCACCTCGAACTGATTCACTGCAAAGTGCACCAGCGCCCCGCGGCGAAAACTCAGCAGTGGTTCATCGCGCCCATTGGTCTTGGGCAAGCGATCTTCCCGATACTGCTTCTTGGCATTCTCCAGCGACTGCTTGAAGCAAGATTTGAGCTCCAGTGTCGCCACCGGGATGCCATTCAAAAAGAGGGTCAGATCGATACGGCCATCATAGCCATGGGGGCTATAGACCAACTCGGGCACCACCCGCAGCCGGTTGGCCTGATAACGAGCCAGCAACTCGGGATTCAAGTCATGATCCGGCTTGAAGCTGGCCACCTTGAGCCGATGGCCGCGATCTTCAATCTGGTTACGCAGCAACCACAGGGTTCCCCCTTCACTGCGTTTCAACTGACGCACCGCACCATCCAGCAGGTGGCGTTCCGGCTTCTCGCCGTAGGTCTTGCAGAATTTCTGCCACCCATCAGGCTGGCTCTCTTGCACAAAGGCGATCAAGTCTTCCGGATAGAGTGCTCGCTCTTTGTCGTAGTGAGACGACTCACCCACCAGCCAACCCGAAGCTGTCAGCTGCTCGATAATATGGTCTTGAAACGCCTTTTCCCGTGCTTTGTTATCCATTGTTATTCCAGTCATAAATAAAGATGGTCAACCAATATCGCTTACTCGTTCCTTCCCCAAGCGTCATATTCCATGTTTGACAAACCATAAGTGCCGTGCCGAATTTTGGCTTGTGGTTTACCAAATCGGCCGATCTCTTCAGGTGCAGCGGTACGTGCGAAATAGGCTGCAATATCGGGATCGTGACAGGTATTTGGTAACTTCACGCCTGATGCACCCACAGGTCTTTTCGGGCAGCGTTGTTCCAGATGCAGTTTGTATTTCTTTTTACCAACGCTGACTTTGCAGTAAGGACAGATACATTGGCCCGGTGCAGCCTGAAACAACGAAGGGGCAGCCCCCTCTTTCTGACTTTGGGTTGCGATAGAGGGATGCATCTTTTTGATATGTTTGTTGAGGTTCTTTTTGCCGACCTCAGTGTTGCAGTGCGGGCAAAGCATTCGGTCATTCGCAATAGGTGCCAAACTCTTGCTTTTTCTCGCTGCTGCTTTCGCCTTTTGGCTCTTTTCGCACTCCATTAGATGCTGCACTAACTGAGCGGGGTCTACCGGTCTTTGGCAAAACTTACACTTTTTTGGAACAAACGCAGCAGAGCTAATGCTGGGCTTCATCGGCCCTAATCGGGGGGCAAACGTCCGCGGCTCACGAGTGGTGAGTGGTATTGGTTCGCTATGACTGGGAGAAAGCTCTCGACGAGCGGCTTTCCAATTGTGTTTGGTCACCAAGTGGACAAACAGCTCATCCTCACGAACTACCTGTTGGCATTGATTGCAAACCAGCTCCCGTATCATCGCATCCCTCTCTACTCAACTAATCAACTTGTATGCCCATCACGGCAACGTCTCAATCGCCTTGTCCATGGTCACTTTCAGCAAGGGCCAGTCGTGTGACCAGAAGTGCTGTAGCTTCTTGTCGATCTGTTTTTTGCACGCTTCTTCGTCAGGCTCATCGACAGTGTGTTTTTTATCGAGCAGACGCAGTGAGTAGACTTGGCTCCATTGCGGGCTTTGCCGCAGTTTTCGCGTCGACAAAGCGGCGACCTTACTCTGTTCAACACAGCCAAACAGATGGTCACGCAACGCAGTATCACTGCTTGGGCCAATCAGCAGTTTCAGCTCCAGCTTGTCGGTATTGCTCTGGATTTCAAACAGCACAACGCGGCCACTTTTGGTCCAGTTTGAAGAACGCATCCCCTTCCCGTCATCCCACGGCAAATGGGCGTAGCGAACCATGGTTCTTGTCTCACTATCGAGCTCCCAACCGTGTTGCTCTGCGACAAGAGCGATAACATCTTTCGCCCAATCCCGACGCTCGGTTCGGCCATCACCATAAGCAGGTCTGTGCTCAAAAATCAGATCAAGGGCTTTCTGGTGCTTTTTGTAAATGCGGCGGCAGAGCTCCGCAATCTCGGTATCTTCCATAAAATATCGCTTGAATAGGGTGATGTAGTGCTCGATGCCGATACGAGCTGATGGCGGGATCTGGTGGCCATAATCGGTGACCAGTTCACTCAGACATTCGATGACCAGGGCATAGCTCAGGTTTAACCAGCCGTCGCGACTGGCCTCGCTGCCGTCGAGGGTCAAGAAGACAAAGACCTTGCGGTGCTCGGGGTAGCGGCGATGTACGGCCTGCTCATACCGTTCCAGCTGATTGCCGTGCTCACCGGCATCAATCTTGTTCTCGATAACAAAGACCTGACGGTTTTGCTCGCTCACCAGCAGCAGATCGATACGATCTTGCTCGCGAAATACCTGCAGGTCGTCGTAATCGCAGAGATCGATATCAAGCAGGGAAACATCGCCACTTCGCCGATCCGGCAAGTCATAGAGCAACCTTGAAAGCAGCGACTCAAAGAAGCGCGAGCCCAAACCATGGGGCTCGCGGGGATTAAAGAGGGTGCCGAGAAAATGGGAGTGGCGGATCTCCTGACGCACCATCCCCATCGCTTCAAACAGGTTGAACTCGGAGACCATGCCCCCCAGCTTATCGAGCTCCTTACTATCGAAGATCAGCTCGGTCAGCCAGCGATACTGCTCGTCATTGCTGGCTGGTGCGATAGCGTCAGTCGCCTCGGTTGGCGGCATTGAACTCATACAGCTGCCTCTTCTGCTGGCTGTGTCCAGCCACGCAGATCGATCTTGCCGGTGACAGCGGCGGAAATCAGGGCTGTGCGACGCTCTTGGAGTAATTCTATTTGCAGGGCAGCTTGACTCTCTATACCAGATAATTTTGCTATTTTTTCATCCAAGTAGCGCATTATTTCCACTCGTTCATTTTTCGGAGGTAGAACCAGTGGGGTTTCCTTTACATTACTTGAGGATATCGAGGCCAAATTTGTACTCTGCTTTGATACGGAATAAAAGTAGTACTTTGCATAACTTGAGCTAGTTAACCAGCTAAGCCACTCCGGTTCGATATTATTAACACGTATTGCGAAAACATGGTTCTGATGTATACAGGGTATGATCTGCCCTGGCCATACAGCCCCTCTGCCCAACTTATCGTTATCCCCACCTTCATTCATTAAAACGTCGCCAGCCCTCAGTGAGTATCGTACAAGCTCATGCGGTTCAATTTCTATCTCATGAACATTGTCCAAGTTCAAATATCCATCTTGAACATTTGCGACACGTAACATCGGAACAGTAATCGTGTCCTTACCCGAAAGGTCCTTTCCTTTAGGGATACCAGAGTGAATCTCAGCAGTGTGTTTAAGTCTCCTAACAACCCAATGTGCTGGCACTTGGCCAAGCCACTCGACACCGGAATCTATCATAGGGGCATTGGGGTTCAGGCCCTTGGTGACGGCGTGGGAAATCACAGCCTGCCGCTTCTCTTTGAGCAGTTCGATCAGTCGCAGCTGCTGGGTAATCAACCGATCAATCCGAGCCGTTTCGTAGTCGAGAAATTGATTAATCGCCTTTAATTCATCATTGGGTGGTAGCGGGTATCGAGCATTGGCTAGCAACTCATGCTCAATACTTTCAACAGTCGCCCCTTGCTTACACCACTCCAGTAAAAGCTGAGACTCTAGCCCCTGAATATAATAAAGGAAGAAGCAGGCCTTATCTTTCGATTTAAACCGAAGAGCTTTCATATCCTGATTCAATGTTACCGGAACAGTATTGATCGCAACAGGAATTGTTCTTTGCAATATTCCAGAACGAACAACCATCAACAAGGCACCCTCAGGCACCAGCTTGGTTGATGATTCTGCGACCGCAACTGCAGTTATCTTATCTATTGAATCAGTGACGATCTGAGATTTCATATCCTTTGGTGAAATCCACGGAATATTCCCTCCCCAATAAGCAAGATTATCCTTCGTTGGCGTTCCCCCACCAGAGAATACGCATTCATGCTTCAATGTAGCTAATTTCCAATGCACTGGAATGCGACCCAACCACTCAATTCCAGAATCATCATATTCCGGATAGGGCTGATACTTTTCCACCAGCCCTTGCTGAGATGTTGCTACTGCCTCGCTCATGAATGCACCTCCGCCAGCAGTTGCATAATCTCCTTGGCTACCGCGTCCAGATCAGCGTCGATAGCTGCCAGCTCGCGAGGCGGCTGGTACTGGTAGAAGTGGCGGTTAAAGGGGATCTCGTAGCCAACGATGCCTACCTGACCATCGAGCGGGTCGGTTTTGCTGGAGTCTATCCAAGCATCCGGCACATGGGGCAGCACTTCACGCTGCAGATATTCGTAAATGTCTTCCCCCAGCGGCACATTTTCGTTATCCCGCAGATCCGGGTTGGCTTCAGGCTCGCCTTTGCTTTTACACACTTCTGCGGCTTCATCCTGCTCAGCTAGATGGCTCACCAGCAGCTTAAAGGCCGGGGCAGGCAGCTTGACCTCACCCAGCAGCTTGGTCAGCTGCTTTTTGAATTTGTCGCGAGAGAGCAGTTTGACCTCAGAGAACTGGCCCAGGGCAGTCAGGATGGCGGACTGCAAAGTGCCATCGAGCTTGGCCCACCCTTTATCGGCAGTGAGGCTGGCAAGGCGCTCGGCATCCTGCGGGTAGAATGCCAGTTTCAGCGGCCGCTCGATGGTCAGGCGGCGATAGCCAAAGGCCGTGGTAGGGAAGATTTTGGCGATCGGGCTCTCTTCGTAGCGGCTATAGAGGCTGACGATCTCGCTTAACGCCTCATCGCTCAGCTGTTTGCGCTTGGACCCCAGCGATTTACGCATCGGGCTGTGCATATCGCTGGCGTTGATCAGCAGCACCTTGCCCTTACGCTCGGCCGGTTTGTGGTTGGAGAGCACCCAGATATAGGTGGCAATGCCAGTGTTGTAGAACATATCGGTGGGCAGGGCCACCAGCGCATCCAGCAGGTCGTGCTCGAGGATATAACGACGGATCTCGCTCTCGCCACTGCCTGCCCCACCGGTAAAGAGCGGTGAGCCGTTGAGGATAATCCCGATCTTGGAACCCGTACACTCGGCCGTGGGTTGCTGCATCTTGGCGATAAGGTGCATCAGGAACAGTAAGGAGCCGTCAGATACCCTTGGCAAGCCTGGGCCAAAGCGGCCGTTAAAGCCCAGCTTGGTCGCTTCATCCCGCACCTGTTTTTCGACCTTTTTCCAGTCCACCCCGAATGGCGGGTTAGAGAGGCAGTAATCAAAGGTCTTGAAGGGCAGCTGGTCATCAGAGAGGGTATTGCCCAGCTTGATGTTACTTATCTCCTGCCCCTTGATCAGCATGTCAGCCTTACAAATGGCGTAGGACTCGGGGTTGAGCTCCTGACCGAAGGTGGCCAGCCGTGCGGCGGGATTCAGCTCGTGCAGATACTCCATGCCGCAAGAGAGAAAGCCACCAGTCCCCGCGGTGGGGTCATAGATGGAACGCACAATGCCCGGCTTGCCGAGAGCCTCGTCATCACCGGCAAACACCAGGGAGGTGGTGAGCCGCACGATATCGCGAGGGGTAAAGTGCTCACCGGCTGTCTCGTTGGAGCTTTCCGCAAAACGGCGGATCAGCTCTTCAAACACCAGACCCATGTGGTAGTTGTCTACCGCTTCCGGGGAGAGATCCACGTTGGCAAAGGAGCGAACCACCTTGTAGAGCAGGTCGGCATCTTCCAGCAGGTTGATGCTGGCATCGAAGTTGAAGTGCTCGAAGATCTCACGAGCATCCTTGGAGAAAGCCCGCACGTAGGCATCCAGGTTATCACCCACATGGGTTTCACCCAGCTTGGCCAGTTCCAGCGGAGAGCTGTTGTAGAAGGCGTGGCCGCTGGCATTAAGCAGCAGCTTCTCTTTGGCCAGCTCCGGCATAGCCTTGGTGGTATCTACCATGGCCAGCACCTGGGCCTTGCTAGGAGCCAGCACACACTCAAGACGACGCAGTACGGTAAAAGGCAGGATGATGCGGCCATACTGGGACTGTTTGAAATCACCGCGAAGCAGATCGGCAACCGACCAGATCAGGCTAGCTAGGGAAGAGATATTGGTGGTCATTGGGATTCTCAAAACATGGGGAACTGCCGAGGCATATTCAGGACCAAACGGAAATGCGGGCAGTTTACCACAGGGGGCATGGTGTTTTCGTGAGCTAGGCAGTTTGATGAACCAATACCTCCCTTGCTCCCTCACCGCCATCAATCCTCAGCTTTCGATACAGCGAAACTCAAGGGCGCTATGCAAATGATCACTCGTAACAGGACAAAGGGTTTTTCATTTTTCGGGGGCGGTCGAAGAGGTGTGTGCGATCCCCCCTACCAGCAATCCCTTGCCAGGACTGGGCTTGCGATGAATCAGGAGACTGGTGACTACAAAAAACGATCCTGGCTAGCCAGAAAAGGGATCGCCGATAGTAGAGAAAAAGGATCGTTATGCAAAACGATTGCTTTTAATAAAACTCCTTATTTTACTGTTAGTTACTACGATATTTGCCGAGAGTAAGCGATCCTGTTTTTGCACTAGAGCCGTACAGTCAAAAGCGATCGTTTTACCACATTTGGGAATGTAAGCAGGGCTGTAGCCCGCATTCTTATTGGGTTATGCCAACCCTATGGCCACACAGGGCAATAATGATCGCCTGTAACGCAAAAAGTGATCACTTAGGGGGTGATCACCCCGGGATTTTCTCCAACTCCCAACCCCATGGTTCATTTGGTGCGCCCCTAGGGTATGAGGCAAAACGCCAACCCAACTGCTTTAGCACTGTGTTCAAGCGACGGAAAAGCACTCTGTGATTTGAATGGCTCAGGTTGTAGAAGTCGGTCAGCGTCTCACAGGTCACGCCGGGGTCTGTTGCGACGACCAGAATATAGGCATGGTGCGGATGCCACTCCATTGCAACGACAAGAGCAGCCAAGTGATTGATCGGCCCCAGCTTGGCTATGGCATGGTCTCGTTCTGCTCGTTCCATCAATCGACGGTTAGACTGCCCGACATTCCGAGCCCAGGCATTACGATACCGAAAAATGTCTTCGACTCCCGGTGCTGGCTTGCACAATCGTTCTAATTGCTTGCGTTGGCGCTCTGCTCGTTTTTGCTCCTTTAGCCGCTGCTTTTCCTCTTCCGCCATCTCTTTGGCGAACATTTTGTTTATCTCCGCGAACACTCGCCTTTCCTCCAAGTTGTGGCGTGCAGGGCGAGAACATGCTTCCTCGTCACTCAGATGACTCGCCTAATCACAATGCTGAAATGCCCCATGGTCGGCTGCGGCATTCGGTATCATTTTGCTTTGGTTACACCTCATCCCCCTCAATCAATCCTCACTTACTGGCACACCTCACCAGTGGATGTTAGCGTTACCCAGTGAGGATGCAGCAAAGCCTGTATTGACGCGGACATGCAGGCGAACATGGACGTATATCGTCACTTTTTCTGCCTATAGAAAAAAAGTGAGGATAAAGAGCCCCCGCCTCATGCTCCTCACCCAGCCTTCACTTTTTACTGGTTAGTCACCTGATTTTACTAACCAGATAACGTCGCCATCCCGTTCAATTAGGCGTTCTGAAATCAACTTGTTTCGATGGCGAGTACGGTTCTTGCTGTCATCCATCTTTGCTGCCTTCATGTGGTCGATCACCTGCTGCCAAGTTGTCTTACCACCATTGGCATTACAAAGCTGACGAATAGCTCCAAACATTGCTTTGTGGTTCGCAGTCACGTTGGATATGTTACCCAGTTCATCAGATTCTATGGGCTCTCGGCTTGTATCCACCAGCACCATACTGGTGACATCATCACCTTCTGCATCTGAGCCAATAACCCGTTGTTTAAGATCATGAGCCCGTCGATCGGGTTCTTCATCATCCTTCATCTTGGTACATGTCAGAATGATGGATGCGTCCTCCTTGTTTTCACGTTTCAGCAGATACTCGGCATCTAATGCCGCTCTGAATGCGCTACTCCCCCTGGCCCCATTTTCTTCGTTCTTGCCGGTGTGGTGTATCAGCAAAATAGTGGCCCCGGTTTCCGCCTTAATACGATCACAACCGGCAATAAACGCCCCCATATCAGCAGCACGATTTTCATCGCCACCACCAAAGCAGCGAGCCACTGTATCGACCACAATCAGCCTGACAGGCAACCCTGTATCCGCTTTGATCTGGATGGCTGCTAACCGCAACTCATTGACTTGAGCATCATCTGCCATAAACACTGGCTGGTTAACACGATATAAATTGGGAACGTCTTGCTGCTCGTGATACTCATCAGCCCACGCCTTAATACGACGAGGTACACCGACCCCACCTTCACCCACAATGTAAAGCACTGCACCTTTTTGGACTGGCCTACCATCCCAAGCCAGACCGGTGCTTATATGGCAAGCAATTGAAACAGCAGTAAAGCTCTTAAAGCTACCGCTGGGACCATAGATGCTGCACATGCTAGACGCGGGCAACAACCCTTTGATTAGGTAGCTTTGTTGGTGGTCATAGCCGCTGAAGCCAATCGAAAGAGAAAGATTGGTTTGCAATCTCTTCTGGGATTCGAATTGCTGGTGGATATTCACAAGCGCCCATGGTTCAGCATTCCGATCAGGATGGCCAAGATAGAGATCTGCACCAGGAGCTTGTTTCAATAGCTCATCAATTAAGCGGAGCTGTTTGTTTACATGAAGCTGACCACAGATATGCACAATCACCTTTTCCGTCGCGTCTCGGTCAACCATCCGATATAGCTTCTCACCTTCATCAAGCTGGTTGGGTGATACATAAAGACTCACCACCGGTTGTTCATCAGGATCTACGGGATTATCAGCGGTAATCGCATGATTGAGAGCTCGCTGTAAAACCTCCCTCTGCCTCCCATGAGACGGCGCATGAGAGCCCGTATAAATCACAATCGTCCTTTGATCTGGGAGATCTCTAAATGTAACAAAATCATGTACTGGTGAGCCGGCAGCCTGAACGTTAGCAACCATATGGGGAATTCGCGCTATTTGGTGGGGCGGTGCATTCATCACTCACCCCTAACCAGAGCGGTTACCAGCTCATTGAATGCCCGGTCATCTAAGCCCGCCTTCATTTGGCGAGCATAGGGGCGAGTTACAACAGCAGCAGCCCCTTGGCTTTGCGCTATAAATGCGGATCTCGCTTTTCGGCTGCAAAAGGCACTCAATACTCCGACACGGGAGCGTTTGCCGGTTCTGGGATTGGGTGGTCCATAGAAGGTTTCAGCCTGGCTATCAGCGGCCCATGCAAAATAGATCATCGCTTGCCCTCCGAATCAGAAGACGAAGCATGGATCTCGGCCAGCAAGCCTTGATGGCCTTTATGGATTAATAAGTGAACTTTCATGTTAAAATTACCTCGCACTCACTGGCTCCTTGGTCGCCAAACTGTCAGAGTCAGTGAGTAATCCGAAATGCCCTTACTGTCGCAGGTAAGGGCTTTTTTTCATGTTTTCCCCATGGGTTTGCACACCATGTTTGCCTATATCCGGTAACAGATGGATTCCCTGCGGTTTAATCATCCGTCGGGTGTTGTTCAGGCAGTCCACCAGCCATCCACAAGCCGAAGAGTTTGGTGTTCACAAACATCCGCTTGCCGACAATTCGGCAGCAACGTTCCAAGCCGGGCTTCTCGGCTCGCTTCCAGAACATGGCCTTCAGTGTGGGATAGTTAAATTGGGGGTAGTGCTTGGGGATTTCGGTCACAGGCAGCCAGTTGTTTAGATCTTGGCTGATTGCGATGAGATTGAGGTCTTGCATACTGCTTATACTCCCTTTCCTGTTGCTCATAACGTTCTGCGGTTTGGTCGGGGAGTATTTAACGCGATGTGATAGGTTTTCTTTTAGAACAGAAGTCCGCGAACTTCTGTGTTTGACTTTTATTCGTCTATTTGCTTAGCAGCACTGACGACGTTTGAGGGAGTAACTCCCCAGGCTTTGGCAATAAATTGAGTCCATTCCTGCTCAATAGTCTTTGTCTCACATTCTATTCCTAAGGCTATTAACTTAGTCTTCGCTGCTTTTACTGCATCAGGCTGTGACATTCGATTAATTGCTTCAATCTGGATATCGCGCCGAATTGACGCTATTGAAACCTCTAAGCTCGAGATCTCATCTCCATACCATTCATCATTGAAGTCATTACATTCTTTCTGGCAAAACAAGTCTGTTAGCCTGTCTTCCAGGGACTCCAACGTCATTTCCAGAGCAGTCTTCGGACGCTCGCTAGAACGTTGCCCCTGCCGGGTGTACTGCCTACCCCAAGGCCTACCCAGACACGGATTGATCAGCGCTATATAGATGGCCAATCTCATCACTGTATCTGCAAGCTCCCCCGCATTTATCTTTTTAAGCGATACTTTAAAGCCCTTTCTTGGACCGAAACCTTGGTAATGCTCATAGGCTTCCATTGCTAGCAAGGGGATATCATCTTGCTGAGGAGAAATTCTATTTCGAGTACAGATCGCAGCCACCGACTGACCGGCGCTACAATCGTCAATCACACTTTGAGCAAGGCAGCTCAATTCCAACTTAAGGCGCTCATCAGTCCATCCGATTTGCCTTAGCTTTGCGCTATACCAAATCGCCTTCTTTACCGCCTTCCGGGTGACAACCAGACGAGGAGTTTTATTTTCCCACCACCCAATATGACACTGGTCATTTTGGTGCTCGACCTCATCATCGGACGTTACTTTTTTGGCTGTGATGTCGATTGATACGCAGTCTATTAATTGACCATCTTTTGTAATCGCCAACCTCGGGCGGCCATTTAGGGAGAAGTACGGAATTCCTTCCTCTCCATCAAAAATGATGGGGTTATCATCTGGTGATTTTTGCCATACGACTAAACCCTCCAGAAAATCGCTGTTCATATATTGATCACTCATCTACTACATCCCCAGACAAACAAAAGCCCCCCGCATCCATAGATGCGAGGGGCTCAGGCTAACATGTTCAATACATCTAAGCTGCACAGCCTAATTGATTAACCACCCATGAGATTACCAAATACCCGATCAGTGAGTTTGGCTTTGTGGGCATTGCACAAATGGGAATATCGTTGGGTCATGGTGATCGATTTATGGCCTAACACCTCTGCGATCTCCAGAATGCTGGCACCGTTCATCGCCAACAAGCTGGCACAGCTGTGCCGAAGGTCATGAAAATGGAAATCAGAGAGCAACGCGGCTTTCTTCGCGGCCTGCCAATGGTAATCAAACTCGGTAAACGGTCGATTGAGGCCAGAGGGATGAGGGAAGACAAAGCTGGCACCAATCTCGCGAAACTTGGAGAGCTCAGTAAGCAAGTCAGCAGTCAGAGACAGAACCCTCTGACTACCATTCTTGGTCACCGCCAAGTGAGCAGTTCGCGTGTTGAAATTGATGTCTGCCCATTTTAGGCCGATCAGCTCACCCCTCCGCGCTCCAGTGGTCAACGCCATATGAACCAGCATATGAAGTCGCTCCCACTTGCTCGACTTGGTGGCCTTCATCAATCGAGCCAGTTCATCTGTCGACAAAAAGCGTGTGCGAGCATTGTCTTCCCTCTTCTGTTTCACTTCCAGGCAAGGGTTCACTTTGAGGTCATAGCGATCACACATGTAGGCAAAGACTGCTGACAACGCTGCTTTGTAGCGGTTCAGGGTCGCAGGAGCTTTCCCCTCTGCCTCCAAAATCGAGATGGCGTTTTTGATCCGCTGGCGATTTACCTTGTTCAACGTCTTGTCGCCGAGATGTTCAGCCCACCAGCCCAGACGCTGTGGTACAGATTTGTCCCGTCCCTTGTGCTGTTCAAGGTACTCATGAATAGCTTGTTGAATGGTGGTACTGGTGAGGGTGACGTTGGTTAAGGCATCTGCCAGCTCGTCAGATACAGTGATCTGAGCCAGGAACTGCTCTGCGTCTTTTTTGCGGGTAAAAACTTTGGATACACGGTTGCCGTTACGCATGAACTGAACGCGATAGGACTTGCCGGTTTTTCGAGTGAGAACTTGGATGCTTGCCATTGGTTGAAACCTCTTGCACATATTTGCACATGAATGAGAGTTATCAACCGCAGAAACTTTGAGCAGGAGCGCTTTTGCGCGCTGTAACCTGTTGACCAAACAGGGAAAAGAATGGTGCCCGGGGTCGGACTCGAACCGACACGGTTATTCACCGGCGGATTTTGAATCCGCTGCGTCTACCGATTTCGCCACCCGGGCAACTGCGAGGGATTATACGAATGGCGCGATGCCATGCAAGGTGTTTTTCGATTGAACACACCCGTTTGTTCATTTATTCAACGCCTTGCCGATGCGGGGCCAGTTACATAGAATGCCGCCATCATCTTAATGGAATAAAAACGATGGCCAAGCCTAAAAAAGTCCAACAAAAATCCCCCTCTCCTGCCACTCAGCCATACCCGTCAGCGGGTCTGCTGCGTCGCCTCGGCGCCCTGATCTATGATGCGCTGGTGGTGACCTCACTGCTGATCATCGCCGGCTTTATCGGCATGGGTGTCGCCAAGCTGCTGCTGGTCACCGGCATGGCCAGCGTACCGGCGGGTGAAGATACCGTCTGGTTGCTGACTCGCCACCCCCTGAGCCTGATCTACACCCTCTGGCTCGCCTTCGTCATCTGCGGTTTCTACACCTGGTTCTGGACCCGCGCTGGCCAGACCGTCGGCATGCGCGCCTGGCGGCTGCGCATTCAGAACGAGGATGGCAGCCATATCCGCATCACCCAGGCGTTGATCCGTCTCGCTACCGCAGCCTTTGGTCTGGGCAACCTGATGTGCCTGTTCAACCGCAAGCGCCCACGGGCGTTCCAGGATATCTGGGCCGAGTGCGAAGTGATCGTGCTGAGCAAAGAGGCAAATCTGGAATTGTTGAACAAGTAATCCCGGATCAATGCAATAACGAAAGAGGGCACCAACAGGTGCCCTCTTTGCATTTCCTCATAACCTCGTGCGGATTACTGCTTGCGGCTGAGGATGTAGAAGGAGATGCCGCCAAACAGCAAGCTGGGCGCGATAGCCGCCAGAATCGGCGGTACCGCATAGACCAGACTGATGGGGCCAAACACCCGATCACTCACATAGACGGCGAAGCCGGTCATGATCCCCATCAGCATCCGTGCCCCCATGCTCACCGAGCGTAGCGGGCCGAAGATGAAGGAGGATGCCAGCAGGATCATCGCCACCACCGAGAGCGGTGACAGCAGTTTGCGCCACATCTCCAGCTTGTAGCGACCGGCATCCTGCTTGTTGGCATCGAGATAGCCGATGTAATCGAGCAGACCGGAGACCGAGAGGTTCTCGGGGTCGATACTTACCACCCCCAGCTGCTTGGGCGTCAACTCCGAGCTCCACTCCATCGTGGCGTGCTGTTCACTGCGGATCTGCGCCGGATCGTCGAAGCGGGTAACTTGCGTCTGCTTGAGCAGCCAGTGATGCCGTTCAAATACCCCCTCCCGTGCCTGCACCACGTCGATCAGCTTGCGCTCGGGGGTGAAACGATAGAGGGTAATGCCGGTCAGGGCGCCATCGTTGCGCACCCCGTTGATATTGACGAAGTTGTTGCCATCCCGTGCCCACACCCCGTAGGCCGAGACGGTAAGCCGTCCTTCCGACATGGCACCGGCACGGATATCATCCGCCATCCGTTTGGCGACAGGGGCCACATACTCCCCCATCAGTCCTACCAGGATCATCAGCGGGATTGCTGTCTTGAGCGCCGCCATCACAATACTGATCTTGGAGCGACCCGCCGCCTGCATCACCACCAGTTCGGAGCTGGTCGCCAGCTGGCCAAGACCGATCAGACCACCCAGTAGCGCCGCTAGCGGGAAGAAGAGCACCGCCTCCTTGGGCATGGAGAGCAACACATAGTAGAGAGCATTGATCATGTCGTAGTTGCCCTCTCCGACAGACTTGAGCTGTTCCACATACTTGATGAGCGCCGCAAGACCAACCAGCGTGAGCTCACACAGCAGGATCGACATAAAAATGACCCTGCCGATATATCTATCGAGAATGCCAAACATCAGCGGTAGTTCCTATGTGGCTTCATCATTTTGATTTGTTTATGAAATATTTGCTCTTTACCCCGTTCCACCAGCTGGTGCCCTGCAAATTGAGGGGCAGGCCAATAAACAGCAGATAACCGAGCGGAACCAGGAACATCCCCGGCCAGTAGGGCAACCGACCACTGTCGATAGCCGAGCGGGCGGCACTGAGCAGCAGGAAGTAAGAGAGATAGAGCATGATGGCCGGCAACAGCTTGGCATAACGCCCCTGACGGGGGTTAACCCGAGCCAGCGGAACTACCAGCAGGGTGAGCACCGGAATGGAGAGAGGCAAGGAGATACGCCATTGCAGTTCACCCATCATGTCGTTTTCCTGGGTACCCAGCAGCTCCATAGTGGGTTTGGCCGCCGCCTTGCGGTTGGAGCGCTCCATCTCCTGCTGACGGATCACCAGACCATACTCGCGAAAATCGGAGATCTGGAACTGCTTGCCGGAGAAGTTGCCTTCATAGCGGGAACCATCCTTCAGAGTCAGCCACTGAAGACCATTCTCATCGATCGTCACCACCCCTTCGCTGGCCACCACCACCGAAGGGGGGTTGCTGCCTTCGGCCCGCTGCAAGATGAAGATCTTCTGCAGCTTCGAGCCGTTGTCGTTCAAATCCTGGATGTAGGCAACCAGGCGCCCCTTGTCGAGCTCCATAAAGCGGCCAGCCTGCAGGAAAGAGATCCCCGGATCCGACTTGAACTCGTCGATCACCTGATACTCTCGCTCCTTGGCTTGCGGGGCGATCCAGCCGGTGTTGAACGCTGCGACTGCGGCGGTCAGCAAGGCTAGCAACATGGCGCTGCGCATCACGAAACGGTGACTGAAACCGACCGCATGCATCACCGTCATCTCGCTTTCGGCGTAGAGGCGACCATGGGCAAACAAAATGGCTAAAAAGAGACTGATAGGCAGCATCAACAGCGCCATATTGGGCAAGTTGAGCAGCAGCAGGGTGGAGACCAGACGTGTCGGCACCTCGCCATCGGCAGCATCACCGATGATCTTGATAAATTGTTGGCTGACAAAGATAAGCAGCAATACGAATAACACTGCCAGCTGGGTTTTCAGGGTTTCCCTGAACAAATATCGGAAAACGATCACAGTCATTCCCAAGTAAACTTGTGTTTTTAGTCGAATGCCTGAAAAATAGGGCCGTATATTGGATTTTTACCAGTTTGAACTGCGGAGCCTGTGGCTGTTCGCTCCGCCTCTGATACCCCAACAAGCACCGCATTATTCAATAAAAGGTGCCTTTTGTCTTTAGGATGTAGGAGATTCCATGGAGTTCAGTGTAAAGAGTGGCAGTCCAGAGAAGCAACGTAGCGCCTGCGTCGTAGTCGGCGTATTTGAGCCGCGTCGCCTCTCTCCGGTTGCCGAACAACTGGACAAGATCAGCGATGGCTATATCAGTTCGCTGCTGCGCCGTGGCGACCTGGAAGGGAAACCAGGCCAGATGCTGCTGCTGCATCAAGTACCGGGCGTGCTCAGCGAGCGCGTACTGCTGGTCGGATGCGGCAAGGAGCGGGAACTCGACGAACGCCAGTACAAGCAGATCATCAACAAGACCATCACCACCCTGAACGAAACCGGCTCCATGGAAGCGGTCTGCTTCCTCACCGAGCTGCACGTCAAGGGTCGGGATACCTATTGGAAGGTGCGCCAGGCGGTAGAAACCACCAAGGCGGGCCTCTACAGCTTTGATCAGTTCAAGACCAACAAAGCCGAACCACGTCGCCCGCTGCGCAAGCTGGTGTTCAACGTGCCGACGCGTCGGGAACTGACCATTGGTGAAAAAGCCATCGCTCACGGTCTGGCCGTGGCCAAGGGTGTGCGGGTCTGTCGCGACGTGGCGAACATGCCGCCCAACGTCTGCAACCCGGCCTATCTGGCCTCCCAGGCCCGTCGTCTGGCCGATGCCTACGACAACATCACCACCAAGGTGGTGGGCGAGCAGGAGATGGCCGAACTCGGCATGAACTCCTATCTGGCGGTGGCCCGCGGCTCCGACAACGAAGCCATGATGGCCATCATCGAATACAAGGGTCATCCGGATGCCAAGCCCATCGTGCTGGTCGGCAAGGGTCTGACCTTTGACTCCGGCGGCATCTCCATCAAACCGGCCGACGGCATGGACGAGATGAAGTACGACATGGGTGGCGCCGCCTCCGTGCTCGGTACCATGCATGCGCTGGCCCAGCTGCAACTGCCGATCAACGTCATCGGCGTGCTGGCAGGCTGCGAGAACATGCCGGGTGGCAACGCCTATCGCCCGGGTGACATCCTCACCTCCATGTCCGGCCAGACCATCGAAGTGCTCAACACCGATGCGGAAGGTCGTCTGGTGCTGTGTGATGCGCTGACCTATGTGGACCGCTTCGATCCGGAAACCGTGATCGACGTGGCGACCCTGACCGGTGCCTGCGTCATCGCGCTGGGCCACCACACCTCGGGTCTGCTGGCCAACCACAACCCGCTGGCCCACGAGCTGCTCAACGCCTCCGAGCAGGCGGGTGATCGCGCCTGGCGTCTGCCGCTGTTTGACGAGTATCAGGAGCAGATTGACAGCCCGTTCGCCGACATGGCCAACATCGGCGGTCGTCCGGCCGGTACCATCACCGCGGCCGCCTTCCTGTCACGCTTTACCAAGAAGTACAACTGGGCCCACCTGGATATCGCCGGGACCGCCTGGAAGAGTGGCAAGGATAAAGGCTCCACCGGGCGTCCGGTGCCCCTGCTGACCCAGTTCCTGCTGAACCGGGCTGGCGTGGATATCGAAGAGAAAGAGTAACTCTCCGGTCCCTGCCGATGGCTGCATCGGAAGGGTTGGCGTTACCCTGAACCACAAGGAAGAGGCCCGCCTCTTCCTTGTTTCATTCTTGAATCAGTGAGTTGCGGGCGGGAAATGCCCCGTCAGCCTCATGAGGCGGTCAACAGTCCGTCACCGCAAAACGGGATCAACCTGATGAGCCAAGTGACCTTTTACCTGATGAGCGAACAGGATGACACGCAGGCCTCTGCGGTCGAGCGACTGGCCTGTACTCTTGCGGCCGAGTCGTGGGGCGCGGGCCATATCTACCTGTTCTGCAACGATGAGGCCCAGGCCCTGCGTCTGGACGAGCTGTTGTGGCAACTGCCACCGGAGCGCTTCGTGCCGCACCAGCTGCAAGGCGAAAGCGGTATGGCCCCGGTGGAGATCGGCTATCAGCCACCGAAACGGCGCTACGCCCGCCTCATCAATCTGGCCACTGCGACACCTTTGTTTGCAGGACACTTCGCTCAAGTGGTAGATTTTGTCCCCACTGACGAAACACAAAAGCAGCAAGCTCGCGAGCGCTACAAGCACTATCGCCAGGCAGGCCATGCCCTCGAAATGAGGGAGCAGCCCGTCCTTGCCGCACCGGATCCGGCGCAGCCCTGACTGCAACCAATTGATCCATAAAGAATCAACACCAGACTCCATCCATCCAGATTACGGCGAGACCATGGAAAAGACTTTTAATCACAACGCCATCGAACAGGCGCTCTATCAGCACTGGGAAGCACAGGGTTACTTCAAGCCCCACGGCGACACCAGCAAAGACTCCTTCTGCATCATGATCCCGCCGCCGAACGTCACCGGCAGCCTGCACATGGGTCACGCCTTCCAGCAAACCCTGATGGATACCCTGATCCGCTACAACCGCATGCAGGGCAAAAACACCCTGTGGCAGGCAGGTACCGACCATGCCGGTATCGCCACCCAGATGGTGGTTGAGCGCAAGATCGCCGCAGAAGAGGGCAAGACTCGCCACGATTACGGCCGTGATGCCTTCATCGACAAGATTTGGCAGTGGAAAGAAGAGTCCGGTGGCACCATCACCCGCCAGATGCGCCGTCTGGGCGACTCCGTGGATTGGGAGCGCGAGCGCTTCACCATGGATGAGGGTCTCTCTGCCGCCGTGCAGGAAGTGTTCGTCCGTCTTTACGAAGATGGCCTGATGTACCGCGGCAAGCGTCTGGTGAACTGGGACCCGAAACTCAACACCGCCATCTCCGATCTGGAAGTGGAGAACCGCGAGATCAAGGGCCACATGTGGCACCTGCGCTATCCGCTGGCCAACGGCGCCAAGACCGCTGAAGGCAAGGATTACCTGATCGTCGCCACAACTCGTCCGGAGACCATGCTGGGCGATACCGCTGTGGCCGTGAACCCGGAAGACCCGCGCTACAAGGCGCTGATCGGCCAGCACATCCTGCTGCCGCTGGTGAACCGTCTGATCCCCATCGTTGCCGACGAACACGCCGACATGGAGAAAGGCACCGGTTGCGTGAAGATCACCCCGGCCCACGACTTCAACGATAACGAAGTGGGCAAGCGCCACAGCCTGCCGATGATCAACATCTTCACCCTGGACGCTCACGTGCGTGCCGAGGCCGAAGTGGTCGACACCAACGGCAACCCGAGCACCGCCTACGATGCCGCCCTGCCGAGCGAATTCGCCGGTCTGGAGCGCTTCGCCGCCCGTAAAGCGATTCTGGCCAAGCTGGAAGAGCTGGGTCTGCTGGACGAGATCAAGGATCACGTGCTGCAACAGCCTTACGGCGATCGCGGTGGCGTGCCCATCGAGCCGATGCTGACCGACCAGTGGTACGTGCGCGTGGCACCGATGGCCAAGACTGCCATCGAAGCGGTGGAAGATGGCCGCATCCAGTTCGTGCCGAAACAGTACGAAAACATGTACTTCTCCTGGATGCGCGACATTCAGGACTGGTGCGTTTCCCGTCAGCTGTGGTGGGGTCACCGCATCCCGGCATGGTATGACGACGCCGGCAATGTCTACGTGGGCCGCAGCGAAGATGAAGTGCGCGCCAAGCACAGCATCCCGGCCGTAACCGTACTACGTCAGGACGAAGATGTGCTCGACACCTGGTTCAGCTCTGCTCTGTGGACCTTCTCCACTCTGGGCTGGCCGAACAACACCGAGGCACTCAAGACCTTCCACCCGACCGACGTGCTGATGAGCGGCTTCGACATCATCTTCTTCTGGATTGCCCGGATGATCATGATGACCATGCACTTCATCAAGGACGAAAACGGCCAGCCGCAAGTCCCATTCAAGACCGTCTACATCACCGGTCTGATCCGTGACGAAGAGGGCCAGAAGATGTCCAAGTCCAAGGGCAACGTGCTGGACCCGCTCGACATGATCGACGGCATCTCGCTGGAAGATCTGCTGGAGAAGCGCACCGGCAACATGATGCAGCCGCAGATGGCCGAGAAGATCGCCAAGCGTACCGCCAAGCAGTTCCCGGAAGGGATCGATGCCCACGGTACCGACGCCCTGCGCTTCACGCTGGCAGCGCTGGCCTCTACCGGTCGTGACATCAACTGGGACATGAAGCGCCTGGACGGCTACAACAACTTCTGCAACAAGCTGTGGAACGCCTCCCGCTATGTGCTGATGAACACCGAAGATCAGGACTGCGGTTTTGCCGGTGGCGAAATGCAGTTCAGTCTGGCGGATCGCTGGATCCAGTCCCAGCTGCAAGTGGCCATCCGTGACTTCCGTACCGCCCTCGATACCTACCGCTTCGACATCGCGGCTGGCGTGCTGTACGAATTTATCTGGAACCAGTTCTGTGACTGGTATCTGGAGCTGACCAAGCCGGTACTGACCAAGGGCTCCGAGGCCGAGCAGCGCGCTGCCCGCCATACCTTGGTGACCGTGCTGGAAACCCTGCTGCGTCTGGCGCACCCGATCATCCCGTTCATCACCGAGACCATCTGGAAATCGGTCGCCCCGCTGGCTGGCGTACACGCCGACACCATCATGATTCAGGCCTTCCCGGAGTTCGACGCCGCCAAGGTGGACGAAGCCGCGATGGCGGATCAGGAGTGGGTGAAGGAGTTCATCGTCAGCATCCGCAACATCCGCGCCGAGATGAACGTGGCCCCGAGCGTGCCTCTCAACGTGCTGCTCCAGTGCGATGCCAAGGATGCCCAGCGCGCCGCTGACAACGAGGCCTTCCTCAAGTCGCTGGCCCGTCTGGAATCCATCCGCGTACTGGCGGACGGTGAAACCGCCCCGCTGTCAGTGAAGAAGCTGATCGGTGCTACCGAACTGATGATCCCGATGGCCGGTCTCATCGACAAGGACGCCGAACTGGCCCGTCTGGCCAAAGAGGTTGCCCGTCTGGTGGGCGAGTGCGGCCGCATCGAAGGCAAGCTTGGCAACGAAGCCTTCGTTGCCAAGGCGCCGGAAGCGGTCATCGCCAAAGAGCGCGAGAAGCTGGAAGATTACCGTCTCCAGCTGACCAAGCTGGAAGCCCAGCAGGCCGAGATCGCCGCGCTGTAAGCACCGCCCTAACCGATACAACAAAGCCCCCTGCCAAGGGGGCTTTTTCATATCCGCGCTTCCCGTTTCAGCTCACCAGCAGCCAGCCGCAGAAGCCGAAATAGAGCAGCGCGGCCAGTACCAACCGCTCTGCGGTCATCACTCCCTTTCTGAAGCCCCACCAGAGCAACCCTACCGCCAGTAGCGTGACCAACGAGGAGGCCATCATGGCGCCATCCAGCAGCCAGGGGGTAAAGAGCAGACAGAACGCCTTGGGGATAGTGCCCTGGATCATCATGGCCCCGGAGATATTGGCCAGTGCCAGCCGGTTCTTACCCTGTCGCACCCAGATCAGCACGTTCATCAACTCCGGCATCTCGGTCGCCACCGGGCTCAGCAGCAGGGCCGCCAGCACCGGCGAGAGGCCAAACAGCTCGCCCATGCTCTCCAGCTGATGAACAAACAGCTGCGCCGCCAGCGCCACCACTACCAGCGCCGCCAGCGTCTGCAGCAGCACCTTGCCAAGGGGCGGGATCCCGGCATTTGGAGCCAGCTTGAGGGGCTCCGGCAGCTCGACCTCATGGCTGTCGCTTTGTTTCAGCTCGCGCCTCACATAAACGAGGTAGACCAGCACGAACAGAGGCGCCAACCAGCTCTTGCCGGTGAAGGCGACCAGACCCAGCATGGTCGCCACCAAAAAGATCCCCATAAACCAGCGCTGATCCCGGCCAATCTCGCGCTGTACCTCGCCATCGATGGCGCGCTCGGTACGCCCCATGCAAAGCAGCAGAGTGAGACCGACTGCACCATAGCCGATGGTGGCCAGCACCAGCGGCCCGCCGAGGGCGGCGCCGATGCCGATCTCCTGCTGGACGGTCGTGTTGCCCATCAGCAGGGCGGTCAGGGTCACGATGCATTCGGGCAGGGCCGTACCCAGTGCAGCCAGCAGCGAACCAGTGGCACTTTGCGAGAGTTTGAAGTGGTGTCCGGTCCATTCGATGCCGTTGACGAAGTATTCGCAGGCAAGGTAGATGGTGACCGCAGAGACGAGAAATAACAGCAGGGTAATCAACATAATAGATACCGCCAGGCGAGCAGAATAACCGATGGACCCGACATGGCTCGCCCGGCTGGCGTGCATATCGAGGCCAAAGGTCTTGCAGAGCGATAGTGCCTATCGCCGCCCATGCCATGGATGCGAGGATCCAAGAGTGTTGACATGGGCCCGGCCCGGAATACGGGCGGGTTGCTACTCCCCAATGACTGAGGGGACGTTTTACCAACTCGACCGTCACCTCACAAGGCAAATTACTGATAACTCATTCAATAAGTTGTAAGGAAATGTATCGCCAGCCTCCCCTCCCAGGCGCCATTACGCTGTTGGCACACCGATTGCTGTAGGTAGTTCACTATCCACAACAGTTTGGGAAGGATGAACAATGAAACGGTGGATCCAACATTTCTATCAACTGAACCGCCTCAATTGGCTGATGGTCTGGTTGTTGCTCTGCTGCAGCATCATTCTGCTGTTTCCGGCCGGGCTGATGAAAGGGGCCGTCAGCCAGTGGGCTGCGGATCATGCGGCCTGGCTGGGGGTCGGCATGCTGATCGCCATCTCCTACTTCTGCAGTCAGGGCTTCCTGATCGCCTGGGAGTGGGCTTGCGAAGAGTGGCAGGCGCGCCGTCAGCAGGACCAGCTGGCCCAGATGATCGGCTTCCTCGACTTCAACGAAAAGGCGGTGCTGCGCGAGTTCGTGCTACAGCGTAAAAGCGTCATAAACTTGCCGATCACCGAGCCCGCCGTCAAAAACCTGATGGATGCCGGCGTCCTCACCTATGCCTACGGCAAGCCGACCCGGGATAAGGATGACGAGAACCAGATCCGCGCCCTGATGATCGCCCTGCCCGCCCGACCGCTGCTCACCTACAAGGTGCTGGGGCTGTCGCGTGGCAAGATGAGCGACGAACAGGTGGAGCAGATCATGAACGCACGTCCCAAGTTCGCCCAGAAGGGGTTCCAGCGCTAAACGCCACCCAACCGCCAGATGCAAAAGAGCCGGACACTGTCCGGCTCTCTAATTTCTGCGCGATGCTCTGTACCATCCCTTACGTCTTGTTGTGCCCTAACCCTTTAGGCTGGAGCAAAAGCTCACATCCGCAACCTTGGTCAGCGGATCGAAGCTGTGATAGAGCTCGAAACAGGGTCGATCATCAAGTTCGAAACCGGCCGCTACCACCTCACCGATATGTTGCTGCCAGAGTGCGGGGTACTGGGCCGGGTCGGTCACGGTAAAACG
Source organism: Aeromonas sp. 600527 (assembly GCF_049175415.1). Lineage (NCBI taxonomy): Bacteria > Pseudomonadati > Pseudomonadota > Gammaproteobacteria > Aeromonadales > Aeromonadaceae > Aeromonas > Aeromonas sp. 600527. Next base: position 192,400 of record NZ_JAAKVA010000005.1, read on the forward strand.
TGACTGGCCATAGCGGCCGCCCGCCAGCAGCTGGATCTCCACATTGCCGCGGCCTTTGGTCCCCGCCGGCACGGTGACGCAAATATCGGTGCGGCACTGCTGGGGAGCCGTCACTTCGGGGTTGTCGTGGTAGATGAAGATCCACTCCCCTTCGGCCAAGCCCAACCCGACAGCCCATTGATAGAGCTGGTCACACACCGGCTCATAGCCTATGCCGTAAGGGCCGGTGACCCGGATATAGGCCAGAGTGCGCGCAGCCATCTGTTCGGTTTTCATCTGTAGCCTCCTTTCACTGGAACGGCCTTCAGCATAATCAGAGACCCGGGCAGCCGCGTGTCCATTCTTGCTCAGTTGCAAGAGTGACGGCTGGCGGCGCAACATCCCCGGTGCCATGGCAAACTGCTTGCGAAACGCCTTGGCAAAGGCCTGTGAGCTGGCAAAACCGGCCGAGAAGGCAATCTCGGTGATCGGGTCGCGACTGTAGCAGAGAGAGCGAGCAGCCCGCTCCAACCGCAGGCGGCGCTGCATCTCGGCCGGGGTTTCACCGGTGACGGCGGTAAAGACCCGATGAAAGTGATAGCTGGAGAGCGCCGCAAGACTGGCCGCCTCACTGAGGCAGAGCTCGGGATTCTGCTCCAGCGCCCGGATCACCGGGCGCAATCTGGCCTGATAATCGACCATGCCGTTAGCGACTGACGCTCCCCGCCACTCTGGCCATATAGAGCGCATCCACATAACGCCCCTGGCGGAAGGCATAGTCACGGGCTCGCCCCTCCTCGGTAAAACCGAACTTGCGATAAAGCGCCTGTGCGGCCTCATTGTCGGTATAGACGGTCAGCTCAATCCGGTGCAGGTTGAGCCAGTTATCGGCCATCTCCAGCACGGACTCCAACAAGGCCGAACCAACCCCCTTGCCCGCCCAGTCATCCCGCACTCCCATGCCGATACTGGCCACATGCTTGCGTCTGGGATTGGGCTCTACGTGCAAGGAGATCTGGCCCACCAACTGCCCCTCCACCTCAGCGACCAGTGACACCACTCCACTCTGTTCCAGCCGCTGTTGCCATACCCCCAGGGTCGGAAAAGGCAGCTGCAAGGTGCCCGCCTGGGCATTGGGCATGGCGTAGAGATCCCGCAAGGCGGGGGCATCTGCGGGTTCGGCATGACGAATAGAAATACGCATATGAGGCTCCTTCTCGAAGCCTTCATCATGCAATATCCGACGTGGTTACACATCCCCCACCTGCACCTATTTGTCTTGCCTATCAAGGGGCGATGAAAAAGCGATTGACCCATCGCTGGGCAACGCTCTGGACCGGTTCTGTGTCTGCGAGGAGAAAAACCATAACAGCAAGAACACTGCACAGCGACAGTGATGCCCCGTGGTCGACAACAACAGCCTTGCTACGCACCTGATGCGTGCCCTCATCAATGTGGAGAATAACGCCATCGATGCGGCCCAGCTCGATCTCCTCTAGCAGGCCGACATTGATTACGCCAAGCGGGTCGAGCTGGCACTGGTCACCTTGCTGCGCCGACTCACTAGCTGGCAAAAACCATCAGCAACAAAACGGGGCCATCAGGCCCCGTTTTCCGTTGCATACACGCTCGCTCAGAGAGCAGGCCCCAGCCCAGCCAACCACCGCAGCGCGCGCGTCTCATGCTCTTTCACAAAGGCATTCTTGCCCGCACAGTAACGCTCGATATCATGCTGACAGCTCGCAGCTAACGCCTGCTTCAACTCGGCGTATTCCCTGCATGCAGCCGAGTGGGCTCTTAGATAGTCACGAAAGGCCAGATGGCGGCGCACATGGTCATCCCCTTGCAAGAAGGCGTGGATCTGGTGAGTTCTCTCATCACCCCCCTTGCGGAAATAGCGGCGACGCGCAATCCCGCACTCCCCCATCGCCTCATAACCCAGCACCTCCATTTGCCCGTTCTGCTCATCAAGCCGATCCAGTGATGACACCTCCAGCATGATGTCAATGATGGGCTTGGCCGCCAGACCAGGGACCGAGGTACTGCCAATGTGGTGGACAGCCAGCAGGCAATGATCCAGCACACTGCGCAGTTGGGTCTCTTCCGCCACAAAGTGGACTGGCCATTGAGGGTTGTAGGATACGACGTCGACTCTCACGATTTTAGCTCTCTGGATAATTGCCGATGGCATCGGGCAACAGGGTATGCGATGGCTGGACAAGATAACCAGACGGCCAGCTACACGACAAATGACCAGCAACAAAAACGGAGCCCGAGGCTCCGTTTTTCAATGCGTTATCAATCCCGGACAGAACGCGCTTCGCGCTCTTGCCGCTCCCTTGCCAACAGGCGTTTGTACCACCAGCTACTGCGACGACGTTGTGCATTGGAAGAGCGACGAGCCATTTCTTAGGTTCCAGCCAAGAGTAGAAAGGAGCTGCATTATGCGACAGGGATCACGCCTATGTCTTTAGCTGGATCAAGAAAAGCCTCGCTGATCCCCTCAAATCATCTTCGTATCCTGCGACCATCTGGCTACTGGCAACACCATCCCTGAGCACACCAGGCCAGCGGGCTCACTCAGACCAGCAACCCGGCCCGAGTTTACTTGACGGATAATCATACAGCCTGCTGGTATTGTGGAGCCAATATGGTAGCCTGCCAGCGCCTGCGGGCAGTCTCTCGCTGCCACGCGCAAACTCCCGGTGAATTTGTCGCTTCCTGACAAAATATAACCTTATTTATCAAATCGTTATTTGGATCTTATCCCAATGCGTATCATGCCGTTGCTCAAGGCGGCCTGCCTGAGCCTGATGTTGTCCGCCTGCGTTGCCCCATTGCTGATGATGAGCCCCACCAGCCAGCTGATGTGGGCTCTGCTCAAGCCGCTGGTCGGCTTTGACCCGAACGAGGTCAATCTGTTCGAACAACCCCTGATCAAGGATCGGATGACCGCCATCCTTGGTCCCCACTACGACAGCACCATGCAGTTGCTCAAGACGGCCGACAGGCTGCAACAAGAGGGGCCGCTTTTCTATGTGGTCTCCGAGTATGCCCCCGTGCCGGATATCGCCAGACAGGCGGGGATGGTGTGGAACTCGCAAACCAACCAGATGTCGGTATTGCTGCAAAAAGGGGATGGCACCACCCAGACCTTTGGCGAAAATCTGGCGGGCACGGCTCCGACCTGGCCAACCGCCATGCAGGGCTGGCAGAACCCAACCAGCCTGCTCAATCCGGCGGCCAACACCCTGAGTGGCGCGGCGACCAGTCAGAGCGACGCCTCCCCCTTCTCCCTTGGTAGCGCACTTGGCACCGTGACCCGCGGTGTCACCGGCTCGTTGACCAACAGCGCTAGCCAGGCCATCAGCGGCGCAGCCGCCAACGCCACTGGCCAGGTCACGCAAGCGGTGAGCCAAGGCGCGACCGACCTGACCCGCAGTGCAACCACCGCACCGGCCAAGCAGGCATTCAGCAGCACCGCTGCCGCCGTGACGCAAGAAGCGACCAAAGCCGTTGCCACTCCAGCCAAACAGGCTGTCAGCAGCGCTACAGCGACCGTGACGCAAGAAGCCACCAAGGCCGTTGCCACGCCTGCCAAACAGGCCGTCAGCAGTGCCGCCACGACCGTGACGCAAGATGCGACCAAGGCCATTGCCGCACCTGCCAAACAGGCTGTCAGCAGTGCCGCCGAGACCGTGACACAAGAAGCAACCAAGGCCGTTGCTGCGCCAGCCAAACAGGCTGTCAGCAGTGCCGCTGCGACTGCAACGCAAGAAGCGGCCAAGGCCATTGCCGCCCCTGCCAAACAGGCTGTCAGTGCCGCCCCCCATACGGCCGGAGAGAGCATCGCCGATACCGCCAGAGCGGCAGAAGCCGAAGCGCGTGCCAAGGCTGAGGCGGAGATGGAAGCCCTGCTGAAATAATTCGGCAGGTCACCGCGCGGTGGCCTGTTGCGTTATCCGCGACCCGACTATGAACTTCTGGCCAAGGACACATAGACTGATAGGTAATTCACTGCACAAGGAGTGCGCCATGCGATCCCTGCTCGTGGTCCTTATCGCCCTGATTCTGCTGACCAGCTTCCCCGCACGGGCCGCCTTTATCTATTACTCGGAGCAGAACATGCCCCTCAACGGGCTCGACAAGGAGGGAAAGCCCATCGGGCTGGCAGTAGAGTTACTGCGGCTGATCTGGCGTGAGCTGGGGGAGCCGGAGCAACCTATCCAATTTATGCCATGGGCCCGCGGTTGGTATCTGCTGACCCAGCAACCGGAAGCAGTTCTCTTTACCACCGCCCGCACCAAAGAGCGTGATCCCCACTTCCTCTGGGTTTGCCCCATCAGCCACTCGCGAGTGACGCTGGTCGGACGCAAGCAGGATGCTCCCAGAGTCACCGACAAGGCAGATCTGGCTAAACTGCAGGTCGGGGTAATGCAGGCTGACGTGGGGGAGCAGCTACTGCTCAACCGCGGCATCAGCCCGGGCAACATGATGGCAGTGGAGCGCATGGATCAGGTGGTACGCCAGCTCATCATGGCACGCACCGATCTGGTGGCAGGCAACGAAGTGATGTTATTCCATCAACTGAAAGCGCTGGGATTCGCGCCGGAAGATTTCACCTCTGTCGCTGTGCTGGAAGAGCAGGATAACTGCTTTGCCTTCAACCCGCGGGCGGATCGGCAGCAGATCGCCCGGTTGCAGCAAGCCCTCGACCAAGTACGTCTCGGCAACCAATACCGACAGTTGATGGAGCGCTACCAGCGACTCAGTAACCTGCCCCAAAGCGATAAGCCGTTACCGCGGATCGAATAACCCCGGTTCATCTTCCTCCCTCTGTGGTGATCAGGTGGTTGAGGAAGAAATGAAACAGCTCGGCCCGTGAACGCAAGTGCAGCTTGCTATAGAGGTGCTTGCGATGGTTCTTCACCGTGCCGCAGCCAATGCCCAGAGTTGCGGCAATACCCTCTGTATCCAGCCCCTGTAACAGCAATCCCGCCACCTGGCGCTCACGCCGGGTTAGCCGATCTCCCCCCACACTGGCGATAGCCTGCTCCACAGCCCCCTTGAGATCAGTGCCATCTGGCTGTACCGGGCTCAGGGCCAGCAGCGGCTGGCTCTGCCGCCACTGCTGACGACAGAGCGAATGTACCAGCGGGAACAGCTGCTCCAACCGTGCCAGCTCGTCACGGCTGAGAGTACTGCGCTTGTCGAGTCGTCCAAGAAACAGCATCAGCGTCAGTCCGTCCCGCACCGGCAGGATCATCCCCACCTCCTCCTGCCAGCCGGTGGCCTGATAGAAGTGGTGGCGATATTCGGGATCGAGCCGCCCCTGGGAGACCTGCGCCAGGGTCCAGACGCCGGCAGGCAAGCCCTGCTCCAGCGCCTGCATAAAGGGATCCTGACTGAAGTGGCTGGTGAGGTAGCGATCAAACAGCAGGGCCCGCTGATGATTGAGGTTGTCGTAGAGATAGACGGGCCGCTGCCCAACCCCGAGCAACAGGGCGCAATCAAACGCCACCTGCTGCTGGATCAGCCGCACCAGCGCCGCCGGAAAAGCGCTGCTGTGCAGGGCATCGACCACCTCGGTCATACTGCGGGTCATGGCATCTGTGGCGAGAGGCTGGATCATGGGCGCTGGTTCATGGCGATAAGTTCCGGATGGCGGGTTAGCTCCCCGCGATGGTCGTGTGATGATCAGACGATGGCCGGATGCTAGCACGAGAGTGACAAAACTGTCCCCTAGGGGACATATTCGGCGCGAGCCAGAGGGGCGAGGATGTGGTTTTTTCCCCTTGCTGTTGGAGAACCCATGATCAACCCCCACCTGCTTGATGAGCTGACCCGACGCGGCCTGGTGGCCCAGAATTCCGACCCAGCGGCCCTGGCCGATCATCTTGCTACCCCGCGCACCGTCTACTGCGGGTTTGATCCCACCGCTGGCAGCCTGCATATCGGTCATCTGGTTCCGCTCTTGATGCTGCGCCGCTTCCAGCTGGCGGGACACACGCCGGTGGCGCTGGTGGGCGGGGCAACCGGCCTTATCGGTGATCCCAGCTTCAAGGCGACCGAGCGCAGCCTCAACAGTGCCGATACCGTGCAGGGTTGGGTCGCCAGTCTGTCGGCCCAAATCAGGGCGCTGCTGCCCGCCGATGAAGGCCTGGCGGCCCCGCAACTGGTCAACAATGTCGACTGGATGGGACAGATGTCCGCCCTCGATTTTCTGCGGGATATCGGCAAGCATTTCTCGGTCAACGCCATGCTGGCGCGGGAGTCTGTGCGCCAGCGACTGGCTCGCCCGGACCAGGGCATCTCGTTCACCGAGTTCTCCTACGCCCTGCTGCAATCCTACGACTTTGCGGTGTTGTACCAGCGGCTCAGTTGCACCCTGCAGATTGGCGGCAACGACCAGTGGGGCAATATCACCAGCGGCATGGATCTCACCCGTCGCCTCCATCAGGCGCAGGTCCACGGCATGACCCTGCCACTTATCACCAAGGCAGACGGCACCAAGTTCGGCAAGACCGAGGGTGGTGCGGTCTGGCTCGATCCGGCCCTCACCTCCCCCTACGCCTTCTACCAGTTCTGGCTCGGCACGGCGGACGAGGATGTTTACCGCTTCCTGCGCTACTACAGCTTTATGCCGCTGACCGAGATTGAGGCGCTGGAGGCAGAGGATGCCACGCGGCAAGGGCGCAAGCTGGCCCAGCAGGTGTTGGCGAACGAACTGACCGAGCTGGTGCACGGCAAAGCGGCGCTGGCGGCGGTGCAGCGCATCAGCGAACTGCTGTTTAGCGGCGACGTGACCCGCCTCGGCGAGAGCGATCTGGCCCAGCTGGCGCAGGATGGCATGCCGAGCAGCATCATCAGCGGCGAGACCGATCTGGTCAGTCTGCTGGTCAGCTGCGGTCTGGCTAACTCCAGGCGCATCGCCCGTGAACTGCTGGCGGCGGGCGCCATCAGCCTCAACGGGGTGCTCAAGCAGGATGAGCTGCTGAGTACTGCGGATCGGCTGTTTGGTCGCTACCTGTTGCTGCGCCGGGGCAAGAAGCAGTACTACCTGGTGGAGTGGCAATAAGCCGCGGGGCGGGGAGCACAGCCTCCCCGCCCGCACCCTGAATCCCTTTTGAATCCCGAGTTGCGATCCCCCTCACAGCCTCTCCCGTCAGCAGCCACCATACTGGCACCGGCGAACATGGAGTACGCCACACAATCTGTTCCTCACGAATCAACAAGGATGCTGATGATGAAGAGATGGCTTCTGGTGCTGCTCTGTACCCTGCCCATGCTGGCACACGCCAGCGGATACACCCAGACCCGCTACCCCATAGTGCTGGTGCATGGCCTGTTCGGCTTCGACAAGCTGCTCGGGGTCGATTACTTCTACGGCATTCCCCAGGCCCTGAGCCGGGATGGAGCCAAAGTCTACGTGGCCCAGGTATCGGCCACCGCCAGTTCGGAGCAACGGGGGGAGCAACTGCTCGCCCAGGTTGAGCTGCTGCTGGCTGCCACCGGTGCCGAGAAGGTCAACCTGATCGGCCACTCCCACGGCGGCCCCACCATCCGCTATGTTGCCTCGGTCGCCCCCGAACTGGTCGCCTCCGCCACCAGCGTCGGCGGAGTCAACTATGGCTCCGAGATTGCCGATCTGGTACGGGCCAACGCCACCCCAGGCAGCGCCGCCGAGAAGCTGGCTGCCGCCGCGGCCCACGCTCTCTCCGGCATGATTTCACTGCTCTCCGGCGGGAGCCAGCTACCGCAAGATCCGGTCGCCGCGCTCGATGCCCTCACCAGCAAGGGGGCCAGCCAATTCAACCAGCGCTACCCGGAGGGACTGCCCAGCCAGTATTGCGGCGAGGGGCCGATGCAGGCCAACAACGGCGTCTACTACTTCTCCTGGAGTGGGCGCGGCAACCTGACCAATCTGCTGGATCCGGTGGATCCTGCGCTGGCTCTGACCGGCGCCTTCTTCAAGGAGCCCAATGACGGGCTGGTCGGGGTCTGCAGCAGCCACCTCGGCAAGGTGATCGGCACCAGCTACCGGATGAACCATCTGGACGAAGTGAACCAGTCCTTCGGCATCCACCATCTGTTCGAGACTGATCCGGTCACCCTCTATCGCCAGCATGCCAACCGTCTTAAGGAGCTGGGACTATGAAGATTGCCACCCTGCTCGTCGTGCCCTGCGCCATCACCCTGCTGCTTGGCGGGGTGTTGCTCTTGCCCACGGCACCGACGGCAGACTCATCAACCGCTCAAGCCAGCCAGCATGCACAGAGCCACCCGCACGATCCCGAGCAGGAGGCCGCCGATGCCCTGCAGGCGCGCTATCGCACCTTTGTCTCCGCCCAGAGCAGCCTGACGGTGCCCACCGATATCACCCTCGCCAGCCTGCAGATCCTCTTCGACGAACGGGAGCTACTGCGCCAACAGAGCTTCACACCGGCCGAGCAGGAACAATTGTTCGCCGAAGATCGTCTGATGGAGCAGTTGACCCTGCGCCGCAAGGCACTGGCCGAAGCAAGCGATGCTGACAAGAAGGAGTTGGCCAGCGAGCTGGAGCTCTGGCTGGCGGCGCAGCCCCGGTGGTTTCAGGAGGCCGAAGCCAACGGCCGTCTGCTGGGCGAGCTGCAGGCACTGGAGCAGATGGAGCCAGCCAGACGGGATGCCATGCTGCTGGAGAAAGCGGGGCCAGAGGCGGTAGATCGGCTGCATCAGCTCGAACAGGATCGGCAGGGATTCAAGGAGCAGCTCAATGGCTATCTGGCCGAGCTGGGGCAATTACCCGCCACAGCCAGAACCGAACAGCAGCAGGAGCTGCTGGCCCGCTGGTTCGAGCCACAGCAGTGGCGACGGGTTGAAGCGCTCACCCGGATGAAGCTGGGGGAACAGTAAGCCAATGACAAGGGGCCCGCGATGGGCCCCTTGTTGTGGTGCGCTTATTGCGGCTTGTTGGTCGCCGGCAGCGGCTGCCAGGTGAGGCGAGTCACCTGATTGCCCTGCACCTCGCACTTGAGGCTCAGCTCCTGCCAACCCTTCTCCTGACGCAAGGAGACATCGCCCGCGATCCCCTGCTCGCCAATCTTCAGCTTCTCCTGCTCGAAGATCACCTTGTCGCCACCAGCCAGCTCCATCAGCTTGCCGTTGCAGAGCCAGTGGGCGAGCTCAGCCCCCTTGAGCTTGACGCTGCCCTTGGCCGCCTTCTGTTCGGCAGCACCGGTGGCAAAGAGCTTGCTCAGCTCGGCAGCCCGCTTGGTGAGCCACTCCTGACGCTGCTGCATGCTCATCTTGCTGACGAACTCGGCTGGCTGACCCTTTTCGTCCAGCCATTGGGTCAGCTTGCCGCTGTCGTCAAAGGCGAACTGGGCGGCGGGCTCTTTGACCCCGAACAGCTTGCCCCCTTTGAAGTAGTAGCGGCTCTCCCCCTCCAGCTTGCCCAGCTCGTTCATGATGGGCACGGCGATGATGACGGGGGCGCCATCGACCCAGGCCTTGATGTCGACGCCGTCGTGGCTGAAGAGACGGGTATCGAGGGCACTGGCAGCCCCCTTTTCCATCAGGGAGAACTGTTCGGCAAGAGTTGCCGCCAGAGACGGCAGGGAGCAGAGCCCCAGCCCCAAGCCGAGGCTCAGAGCGATCACGGTATTGCGCATATGTGTCCTGTGTGTTGGCCGAAAGGCCCGGGTTAACTCTCTATCAACCAGGCCCGCAGCCCCTCCCGGTGAGTCTCGCTCAGAGGGATGGATTGGCGTGCCCGATAGTCAAAATGGATCAGGGTCGTCTCGCCGGTGACGGCCAGCTCCCCCTGCTGCCAGGCTTCCTGCCAGATGGTGAAGGAGCTGCTGCCAACGCGGCGCACACCGGTCTTGATGGTGACCGGCTGGCCGTAGAACAGCTCCCGTTTGAACTGCACTGTGTAGCCCGCGATGATCAGGTGCCAGTCATGCACATCCAGCTCGGGCGAAAAGATCCGGAACAGGGGATCCCGCGCCGACTCAAACCAGACCGCCGGCACCGTATTGTTGATGTGACCGAGGGCATCTGTCTCCTGAAAGCGGGGTTGGATCTGCATTTCCAGCATGGCTGGTGACTCCTTGTCGTTGAACCGCGCTCAGGCTAACGCGCCCCGCATCAGGACTCAAGCTCCCCGCCATCGCCCTCTGCCTGACCAACCAGCTCGGGTCGCAGCCAGGCGCTGCGAAAATCGAACCAGCCGAGCGCCGTCATCCGCACCCCGTGCACGCCGATGCGGCTCTCCAGCTCAAGCCAGTGGTGAAACAGCGGCACAAACCAGCCATGCTGCTGCACCCCGGCCATCAGGGCGCGCGGGCCGGGTTCGGCACCGCTGGCGCGCCACTGCGTCAACCCCTGCCACAACGGCTGCTGGCTGGCCCACACCCGGCGCAGCAGCGGAGTGCCCTGCAACCAGCCGTAGGGGGCAAAAGGCCCCTCATGCTCAAGGTTGAGGGTGCCAAGCCAGAGATCCACATCCTCGTCCTCACCGCTCACCCAGCGACCGTAGTCGAGGGTACGCACCTCTAGCTCAATTCCCTGCGACCCGAGCAGATCGGCCATGGCACCGGCACACTCGTTGAACTCGATATGCTGGTTGAAGCAGGCGAGCACCAGCCGCTGTGGCAGGCTCTGTGGCCGGGGCTGCGGCGGTGGCAGCGCCTCGCGCCAGTGGGGCAGCATGCCGAGGGCGCTGGTCCAGCCCCGTTGCAGCTCGGGGGCAACCCGTGCCATCAAAGCTACCGGACTGAGCAGCTGAATGATCCAGTAGCGCAGGGCAGGATCCTGCAAGGCGCGGGAGCGCTCGTCCTGCAGCAGGAAGTAGCAGCCCGATTCGAGCTCCGACTCACCACGCATGGAGCCAAGCTCGGGGCTGTCGCGCCCCAGCTGCAGGTGGCTCTCCAGCCGCTCCGCCAGCTCCGGCAGCATCCAGATGTCGATCTCGTCGAGCAGGGCGCGCAGACCGAAGTAGTCGTCAAAGGCGGCGAGACGCAGCTGCAGCGGGTCGTTGGCGATCACCCGATAAGGGCCGGTGCCCACCGGTTGCAGGGCAAAGCCCGCCTCCCCCTTGAGCTCGCGCGGCAAAATGGCCGCCACCGGCTCGGCCAGCAGATCAGGCAGCAGAGGATCCGGGCTGTCGAGATAGAGATCCAGAGTTCGCGGCCAGGGGCTCTCCAGCCGCGCCAGATGGGCGAACAGCGGGCGATCCCGCAGGGCCAGCAGACTCTCCATCACATCCTCCACCACCAGTTCGCGGCCGTGGTGAAAGCGCACCGCCGGGCGCAGGTAGAAACGCCAGTGGCAGGGGCCGACCTGCTCCCAGTGGTGAGCCAGATCGCCCTCTATTTCCCCATTTTCCTCATTTCGCCGGGTAAGGCCGTTGAATATCTGGCGGCTGAGATGCACCTCCGAGCGGCGCATCGGGCCGGTAGGCAGCAGCTGCGGCAGCGGCCGGTAGTAGGGCACCCGCAGGATCTGGCGCCCCTCGCGGGTGGCCTGACCGAGCTGTTCGAACAGCAGCGGGGTGAGCAGATCGAGGCGATCTTCGGCCAGCCGTACCGCCTGCGCCAGCTGGCCCTGACTGAGCAGATCCCGCAAGCGGCGCCGGGTCAGGCTCTCCTGACTGTCGAGCAGGGTGAGCCGGGAGCGCCGCCCCCGCCCCGCTTCCGCCGCCCAGTTGAGCCAGCCCTGATCCTGCATCCGCCGCAGCAGCAGACGGGCGTTGCGCGGGGTGCAGCAGAGCAGCTCCGCTACCTCGGCGAGACTGATCTCCCGCTCATCGCAGCCAAGCTGCTGGGCGAGCCGTTGAAATTGCTGGTAGAGGCGACCGGTCGGCATAAAAGAGGAAATCCTTCATTCAAAAGTCATCAGTTTTTACTTCCGCATTTTAACTCAATACTGACGATGACGCTGAGCAACAACATAAGGAGCCTCACCATGAACCATCACATCGAGCCCAAACCGAACCGGATCCAGCAGATCCTGCGCCGTTACTTCAAGCGGATCCTGCCGCGCCCGCTGCCACTTATCGAAGATCCCATGCAGCAGCTCAACCGCCTGATGCAGTGGGATATGAACCAGATCGACGACAAGGAGTATCGCCGCCGCCTCTGAGTGCGAGCCGTGCCAGCCACTCGGGACGCGCATCCCCTGCGGGAGCAATTGCTTTGCCGGATCTTGCTGTTTACATCGGCCACGGGCCTGATAGATTGGACGTCTATCCATCTATAACTGCCATAAGCAACATCCAACAAGGAGTGTGTGATGAAAGATGCGACCCTGGCCCTGCACCACGGCTTTACCAACGACCCCACCACCAAAGCCGTTGCCGTACCCATCTACCAGACGGTGGCCTACGAGTTCGAGAGCGCCCAGCACGGGGCGGATCTGTTCAATCTGGCGGTGCCGGGCAATATCTACACCCGCATCATGAACCCCACCAATGATGTGCTGGAGCAGCGGATGGCCGCGCTGGAAGGGGGGGTCGCCGCACTGGTGGTCTCGGCAGGTTCCGCCGCCATCACCTATGCCATTCAGGCGCTGACCGCAGCCGGTGACAACATCGTCTCCACACCCCAGCTCTATGGTGGCACCTACACCTTGTTCGCCCACATGCTGCCGAGCTTCGGCGTTGAGGTGCGCTTTGCCAAAGATGACAGCGCCGAAGCCATCGCCGCCCTTATCGACGACAAGACCAAGGCGGTCTACTGCGAGAGCATCGGCAACCCGGCGGGCAACATCGTCGATCTGGCCGCGCTGGCCAAGGCAGCCCATGCCCGCGGCGTGCCGCTCATCGTCGACAACACGGTCGCCACGCCGGTCTTGTGCAAACCGATCGAACATGGCGCTGACATCGTCGTCCACAGCCTGACCAAATATGTCGGCGGCCACGGCAACTCGCTGGGTGGCGTCATCGTCGACTCGGGCAAGTTCCCCTGGGCGGATCACGCCGCACGCTTCCCGCAGCTGACCAAACCAGAACCCTCCTACCATGGGGTGGTCTATACCGAAGCCTTTGGCCCGGCCGCCTTTATTGGTCGGGTACGCACCGTGCCGCTGCGCAATACCGGCGCAGCGTTGGCGCCGATGAACGCCTTCCTGCTGCTGCAGGGGCTGGAGACCCTGAGCCTGCGCATGGAGCGCCACGTCGACAACGCCCTGCGGGTCGCCAACCACCTCAAGCATCACCCCAAGGTGGCCTGGGTCAGCTACGCCGGTCTGCCGGGTCACCCGCACTATCTGCTGGCAGAGAAGTACATGGCCGGTCGCCCCTCGGCCATCCTCTCGTTCGGCCTGAAGGAGGGTTATGAAGCAGGCGTGCGTTTCTACGATGCGTTGAAGATCTTCAAGCGGCTGGTCAACATCGGCGATGCCAAGTCGCTGGCCTGCCACCCCGCCTCCACCACCCATCGCCAGCTGAGCGAGGAGGAGCAGGCCAAGGCTGGCGTCAAACCCGAGATGATCCGGCTGTCGGTGGGGATCGAGGCGATCGAGGACATTCTGGCGGATCTGGATCAGGCGCTGGAGGCATAAGTCAGTCAACGAGAGAGAGCGGGCATCAGCCCGCTCTTTTTTTACTGCCGGTGAACCGCCCCCCTCGCCCGCTCGTATACCCCACCCTGCCACCGAATCGAGGTCGTTATGATAGTCCTGCACCACCTGAACAAATCCCGCTCCCAACGCATCATCTGGCTGCTCGAAGAGCTGGACCAGCCCTATGAGATCAAGGCGTATCAGCGCGATGCCACCACCTTTCTGGCACCGCCCGAGCTAAAAGCCATCCATCCACTCGGCAAGTCGCCGGTCATCGAGTTCGACGGCCGGGTGCTGGCAGAATCGGGCGCCATCACCGAGTACCTGATCGCCCGCCACGCTCCGGAACGGCTGGCACCGGCCACCGACAGCCCGGAGTATCCCGAATACTTGCAGTGGCTCCACTTCGCCGAGAGCTCGGGCATATTGCCGCTGCTGCTGGATATGTTTGTGCGCAAGGATGGCAGCCCGATGCGCTTCCTGCCGGACTACGCCAAAGCAGAGTGTGCCAAGGTGCTGGGCTACCTCAATGAGGTACTGGCGAGTCGCCACTATCTGGTGGGGGATCGCCTCTCCGGCGCCGACATCATGAACTCCTTCCTGGTGGATCTGCTGGCGCAAAGCGGTCAGCTGGCCCACTTCCCGCACCTGCAAGCCTACTGGCAGCGCCTCAATACCCATCCGGCCCGTCAGAAGGCCATGGAGCTGGAGCGCGAGCTGGATCAGCGCCCCTGACCCGAGTCGCCATCATGCAAAACGCCCCGACTGTCGGGGCGTTTTTGTTATGCTGCGGGCTGCGGTTTACTTGGTCGCTGGCACCTTGTCCCGGCGCGACTTCCACCACCAGCGCAGCCGGATCTGGGAGATGAGCATCCCCGCCAGCATCAGGGCACAACCGGCAATGGCGCGCTCGTCCAGCGTTTCATCCAGCAACAATACGCCACCCACGGCGGCAAAGACGGTCTCCAGACTGAGGATGATGGCGGCGTGGGCCGGATGAGCACCCCGCTGCCCTACCACCTGCAGGGTATAACCCACCCCGACCGACACCAGCCCGGCATAGAGCAGCGCCTGCCAACCGGCCACTGCGCCGCTTAACGTCGGGGTTTCGATAACAACGGCGGTGGCGAGGCTGAGCAGGCCGCAGACCACGAACTGCACCCCGGCGAGCTTGATGGGGGCAACCCGGTTGGAGTAGTGATCCACCAGCAGCAGGTGCACGGCCCAGAACAGGGCGCCGACCACCTGCAGCAGATCGCCAAAGCCGATGGTGAACTCGTCGGTGACGCTCAACACATAGAGACCGGCCAGCGCGATGATGGCGCCGATCCAGGTATTGAGGCCACTCTTGTGGCGCAGCAGTAGCCCCAGTACCGGCACCAGAATGATGTAGAGCCCGGTGATGAAACCGGCCTTGGCGGCAGTGGTATAAAGCAGCCCCACCTGCTGCAGGGAGGCGGCACAGAACAGCACCAGCCCGGCCAGCACACCACCGATCAGCAGTTGGCGATGGTCGCCCGCGACGGCAACAGGTTGTCGGGATTTGAGCCACCAGAGCAGCGGCAGCAGGGAGAGGGCGCCGAGCAGAAAGCGCAGGCCATTGAAAGTATAGGGCCCCATGTGATCCATCCCGAGGCGCTGGGCGACAAAGCCCATACCCCAGATGGTGGCAGCCATCAGCAACATCAGATTGGAGCGCATGGCGATTCTTCCTTAAATCGGCGCGTGACGGGTTATCCGATCCAAGATACCCGCCTCCCTATCCTCTTGTCTCCACTCTTTGTCTTCGCTCTCGCTCTCAACGCTCTGCATCGCACTGCTTTTGAGCACCGCGAGTGTTACAGCAGCGAGGGCTTGGTGAACACGGCCAACAGGGCAATCAGTAGCAGATTGCCCCGCAGGATCCACACCACCCGGAAGTGCTGCTGAATGGAGATCATCGGCGCCTTGCCCAGACGCAGGGCGCGACGCCAGCGATAGAAGAGGCGGCTGGGATAAACGAGGGAGCCGACAATCAGCAGAAACAGCCCCATCTTGAGACCGTGGGCAGGATGGGCAAAGATCTCTGCCACCGAGCTGGCATGCTCGAGGGCCAGCAGACTCCCGGTGGCAAAGATGGAGAAGAGCGCCAGCGCCGCCACCCCATCTGCCAGCAGCAAGCGGCGCACTCGCAGCATGTTCAGGCCGCGCCGAAAGATCAGATACTCGACACAGAGGGCAAGGATTAGCACCGCTATGCTGCCATAATGAATCATTGAGAGCAGAGTGTGGTTCAACATCGGAAACATCTCATTTTCTGCCTTTAGACGAGCCGCACAGCATCATATATGCTGGTGTCACCCGAGACGAAAAGGATCTGTTCATGTCCCCCGCCAAGCCCAAGAATACTTGGTCTTTGATCACCCGCATGCGGCTGGGCCTCCTCTTGCTCTTTATCCCAGTGTTGCTGCTCGGCAGTATCTACTACCTGCATATGGAGCGCACCCTGCGCCACGAGCAGCAACAGAACCTGATTGCTCGCAACACCCAGTATTTCCATACCCTGATCGAACCCTATCTGGCGACCCTCAAACGCCAGTTTACGCTCATTTATCAGCAGGTAAATTATCAGGATTTCAGCGGCTCGGAGATCCTTAACGGCGAGCGCTACCTGCAACAGTGGCAGGCCTATCACAAGGTGATGGAGCTCGATTACGTCTACGTGGGCACCGAGCATCGCAAGATGCTGATCCACCCTTCCTGGCAGGCCGACGAGAAGTTCGATCCCAGAACCCGCCCCTGGTATCTGCTGGCCGCCAGCCATCCCGGACAGATTGTCTGGACTGATCCTTATTACGACTACACCTTGGGCACTCTCACCATGGCGCTGGCCAGGGTGATTGAAGATCCTGACGGCAAGCGGGTTGGCGTACTCTCGCTGGATACCCAGCTCACCCCCCTCGCCAGCTGGCTCAACAGTCGGCATGAGCAGAGTCACCATCTGGGTAATGGCTATCAGCTCCTGCTCAACCATGACGGGCTGGTGCTGGCCCATCCGGATCGCGAACGGGTATTCAAGCCGCTCACCCATCTTGAATGGCTGGCACAAATGCAACAGCCGCAGGGTTTCTTCCTCGATGATGCCAGCGGCCTGATGGTCTCCTACTACCGCATCCCCGAGCAGCGCTGGATCCTGCTCAGCGTCGAGCCGACTGCCAGCATGCAGCAGGTGATCGACAGCGTCTCCATCAACGTGCAGCTGATGATTGCACTCGCCTGCATTCTCTATCTGCTGCTGGCACTGCTCTGGTCCCGCTATTTCCGTCGCATGCTGGGAGAGATTACCCTGCTGATCCGCACCAGTCGTTCTGGCGGTAAAGCCTATCATGGTAGCCGCATGCTGGAGCTGGCCAAGGTCTATGAAGAGATGGATGCCGCCAGCCAGGATTTTGCCCAGATCCGCCAGCAAGCCAATCAGGACAAGCTTACCGGTCTTTACAACCGCCGTTTCTTCGACGAGTGCCTGCAAAGACAGCTCGGCAGTGGCCCCCCCTTCCTCGTGGTGATGTTCGATCTCGATAACTTCAAACAGGTCAACGATACCTTTGGCCACCAGACAGGGGATATAGTCCTCAGGCGAGTAAGCAAGCTGGGCATGAAAATGTTTGACCAGTGGGGTTGGTTCTGCCGCTACGGTGGCGAGGAGCTGGTGCTGATCTTGCGGTTGGAGATGCAAATGAATGAGGTTGCCTCACTGCTGGAGAGCTTCAGACTCGCAGTCACTCAACTGGAGTGGCGAGAGCCGGAACTGACCATTACCCTCAGCGGTGGGGTGGCCTTGAGTCACTCCGGACTCTCGGCCAAGGAGCTGATAGAGCTGGCCGACAGCGGGGTTTATCAGGCCAAGCGGGAGGGGAAAAATCGTATCTGCTTCCCCCAGCGTCGTGGCAACGGTCAGATGGAAGAGGCCTCCTCACCTTGAGCCAACTCGGCGGTCATCGTGGCGGGAGACAGAATGAACGCAACCAGGAAAGGAAGACAGGAGAGAGGCAACGGCCTCTCTCTGTTGTTTATATCGCTATTTTTGCCGTGTATTGAGCCTGTTTGAGCGCACAACTCAGCGCTGCCACACCCACACCGGCCAGCCCAGCTCCTCGGCCTGCTGACGCAGCGCGGGGGCCGGATTGACCGCATGGGGATGGCTCACCGCCCGCAGCATGGGCAGATCGTTGTGAGAGTCGCTATAACCAAAGCTCCCCTGCCAGAGATGGTCCCTGCCGGCAAAGAGCTGGTTGATGCGGGCCACCTTGCCTTCGCGAAAGCTGAGGGTGCCGCGGGTCTGGCCGGTCAGCATCCCCTCCTCCTCATCGAGCAAAATGGCGACACAGTGATCCATCCCCAGCATCTTCGCCATGGGGGCCACCAGATGCTCGCCGGAGGCGGAGATCAGCACCAGCTCGTCACCGCGCTGGCGGTGCCATTCGATACGTGCCAACCCCTCCGGATAGATACGATCGCGCAGTACCTGCTCGGCAAAGCGGGTGCAGAGCGAGTCGAACCACTGGCGCGTCTTGCCCGCCAGCGGTTGCAGGGTGAAGGCCATGTACTGGTGCATATCCATCTTGCCCTGATGGTAGAGGGACATCATCGCCTGCTCTTCGGCGATCATGCTGGCGGGGGCCAGCTCCTCGGCCACCATGTACTCCAGCCAGAGGCTGGCGGAATCCCCGGCAATCAGGGTCTCGTCCAGATCAAACAGTGCCAGTGCCATGAGGGCTCCTTGCGGTAACAACGAAAATGAAACGAGGCGTCATGCTACCTCACAGAGTTGATCCCGGGCCACCGCCAGGGTCACGGCACTGCCGGTGGCCAGCAAATCGCCAGCCGAGCGGTTGAGGCAATCCACCGTTAACAGCCCCGCCTCGCACTCCACCTGATAGCGGATCACGTTGCCGAGCAGCTGTTGCTGGCGAATGATGCCGGGCAGGCTGGGTTCGCTGCTGGTCGCCCCTGCGGGCAGCAGGGTGATGGACTCCGGCCGCAGCGCCAGCTTGCCCTGAAAACGGGGGCCAAACAGCGACTTGCCCTGCTCGGCGCCAAGCAGGTTGTAGTTGCCGATAAAGCTCGCTACAAACTCGCTGGCGGGACGGGTATAGATCTCCTCCGGTGTACCGCTCTGGACGATGGATCCCTTGTTCATCAGGAAGATCCTGTCCGACATGGTCAACGCCTCCTCCTGATCGTGGGTCACGAAAATGGTGGTGAGCTCAAGGCGCTGCTGGATCTCGCGGATCTGCTGGCGCAGGCTGCGGCGGATGCGGGCATCCAGCGCCGAGAGCGGCTCATCCAGCAGCAGGATCCGCGGCTGCACCACCAGAGCCCGGGCCAGCGCCACTCGCTGGCGCTGGCCGCCGGAGAGCTCGGCCGGATAGCGGCGCTCGAAGCCGGTCAGCTCCACCAATTCCAACGCCTCCTGCACGCTGGCGGCCAGATCCCGCCCGGGCTGGGGCTTCATTTTGAGGCCGAAAGCGACGTTGTCCCGCACCGTCATGTTGGGGAACAGCGCATAGCTCTGGAATACCATGCCGATGCCCCGCTTCTGGGGCTCCTGCCAGGTGATATCTTCACCGGCCACTCGCACCTGACCACCATCCACCGGGGTGAGCCCGGCCAGCGCCCGCAGCAGGGTGGACTTGCCGCAGCCGGAGGGGCCGAGCAGGGTCACCAGCTCCCCCTTGCGGATGCCGAATTCAATCCCCTCGAATACCTTGGTGTCGCCGTAGGATTTGTGCAGTTGATTCACTTCTAGATGGAACATGTTGATTCACCGATGAAATCTGTTCGCCGCCCAGGTGAGCAGCAGGGTCAGCAGGAAGTAGCTCATCACCAGCGCGCTGGTGAAGTGGCCCGAGGTTGAACGCATGTTGTAGAGATAGACCTGCAGGGTCTCGTAACGAGTGCCCACCAGCATGTTGGCAAACACGAACTCGCCGAGCAGGAAGGAGAGCGAGAGAAACAGCGCCGCCAGCAGCCCCTTGCGCAGACAGGGGATCACCACCAGCAGGAAGGCGCGGGCGCTGCTCGCCCCCAGCAGGTGGGCGGCATCCATCAGATCTTTCAGCGGCACCCCTTGCAGGCTGTTGGCCAGCGCCCGGTACATAAAGGGGAGCACCACGGTGAACCAGGTGCCGATCAGGATCCACGGCGTGCCGATGATGGGCAGAATGCCGTCGGCGTAGATCTGCAGCAGCCCGACTGAGGAGACCACCGGCGGCACCGCAAAGGGAAGCAGGATCAACAGGTTCATCCAGGGATCCAGCTTGGGGAAGTAGTAGGCCACCACCAGCACGGTCGGCACCAGCACCAGCGTCCCCAGCAGCAGGGTGGCGAAACAGACCAGGAGGCTGCGGCCAAACGCAGCCAGAAAGCGCGGGTCGCCCCACAGTTTGAGATACCAGTCGAGAGTGAAGCCATCCGGCAGCAGGGTCGCCCCCCAGCGGGTGGAGATGGAGTAGAGAAAGGTAGCCAGCAGCGGCAGCAGCAGGGTGGCGACCAGCCCCCCCAGCACCCAGCGCGGCCAGCTCGGTTGCAAATCACGCATGGGATTGCCCCTTGTTCACATAGCTCTTTTTCAACAGCCACTGGTTGGCGGCCGTCACCACCCCCAGCAGCACCATCAGGATCACCGCCAGCGCCGCCGCCATGTTGGGCTCGAGGAAGATGTCGCCAGAGACCAGACTGGCCACCCGGATGGTCACCAGATTGAAGTTGCCGGTGGTGAGGGCGTAGGCGGAGGCATAGGCTCCCACTGCGTTGGCAAACAGGATGATCAGGGTGCCGAGCAGCGCCGGCGTCAGCACCGGCAGCGCCACGTGCCACACATACTGCCCCTTGCTTGCGCCGAGCAGTGCGGCGGCCTGCGGCCACTCATCCTGCAGCGCATCGAAGGCCGGGTAGAGCAGCAGCAGGGCGAGCGGGATCTGGAAGTAGGTGTAGATGAGGATGAGGCCGCTGCCCGAGTAGAGGTTGAAGCCGTCGATGAGGCCCCAGGATTTCAGCAGCAGGGTCACCGCACCATTGATCCCGAGAATGATGATAAAGGCGAACGCCAGCGGCACCCCGCTGAAGTTGCCGGTCATGGTGACAAAGGCCAGCAGCACCCGCTTGACTCGCTCGCCGCTGTGGCGCAGCGCGGCCGCCCCGAGGGTGCCGATGGCAAGTCCCGCCAGACTGGCGATACCGGCGATGCGCAGTGAGTTGCCGAACGATTGCAGGTAAAAGGGGGAGCTCAAAATCTCCCGGTAGTAGTCGATGCCCCAGCCATCCGGGGTCTGGAAACTGCCCACCAGCACCCACACCATGGGGGCGAGCTGGAACAGGATCATCAAGAGGATAAAGGGCAGCAGCACCAGCGCGGGCAGCCAGTGGCGGCGCACCTTCTGCTTGGTTGCCACGGGTTGATCCACCAGGATCTCGGTGGTTGCAGGCATCATCAGTGCACCTCGCGCATAAAGGCAGCCTTGAGCAGCGGTGGCGCTGCCGGCTTGTCGTGGGAAATGCCCAGCAGATCCGCCATCAGGGCGCAGAGCTGGGTCTGGGCAATCGCCACCCCATCCGGCCAGCGTTCGACGAAGGCATCGCCAAACAGCCAGAGCGGCACGGTGCGCTCTTCAGGCAGGGTGCCGCCGTGGCTCAGGTCGTTGTTCATGCCGTGATCCGAGGTGACTACCACCTGATACCCCTCCGCCAGCCACTGGGGCAGCAGATCGGCCAGCAGGCTGTCCATCCGGCGCGCCTGATTGCGGTACTGGCGGGAGTCGAAGCCAAACTTGTGGCCCGCATCGTCCACCCCCATCGGGTGGATCAGCAGAAAATCGGGATCGTAATGGCTGCGCAGCCACTCGCCATCCATCAGCAGATGGCTGTCGGGGTAGTTGTCATCCCAGTAGAAGCAACCGTGCTGGATCGGCAGCTGCTCGTCGTGGGTAAAGCGATCGCGGGCCGACAGCCAGGGGCTCTTGTTGTAAAGCTCGCTCACCCAGTAGTAGGCCGCCGCTGCGGTGCGTTTACCCGCGGCGCGGGCCAGATGGAAGATGGAGTCATGCAGACTGAGGCGACTCACCCCGTTGTGGGTGATGCCGCTCGCCACCGGCGGTACACCGGTCAGGATGCACTCGTAGAGAGGCCGGGAGAGGGATGGCAGGGCACAGCTGAAGGTCGTATAGAGACCGCGCTCCGCCTCCACCATGCCTGCGAGGTAGCCCATCCCATGGGCTACCCCGGCAGAGAGGCCATCCACAAGTACCACTATCACCTTGTGTTGCACTGGCCGCTCCTTACTGCATGTAGATCATGACGTTCTCTTGCCACTGACGCGGCAGGGCCTTGGAGCTCTGCTCCCAGGCGGCGTGATCCTGCACCGGCTTGGCCTTGGCATACTGCTCGGCCGGCAGCAGCTTGGCCTTCACGTCATCCGGCAGCGCAACGTTGCTGCGGATCGGGCGGGCATAGCCACGGGCCAGGTTGATCTGACCGGCATCGGAGAGGATGTATTCCCGCGCCAGCTTGGCGGCGTTGGGGTTCTTGGCCCACTTGTTGATGATGGTGGTGTAACCGGCGATGACGGAGCCGTCGCTCGGGATCACCACCTCAAACTTCTTGGGGTCGATCTGGTCGCGGTAGTTGAGGGCGTTGAAGTCCCACAGCACCCCCACTTCCACCTCGCCCTTCTCGATATTGGCTATGGTGGGGTCGTTCAGCGACAGACGGCCCTGCTGGGCCAGCTTGCCGAACAGCTCCAGCGCAGGCTTGAGATTCTTCTCGCTGCCGCCGGTGGCATAGGCCGCGGCCAGCACGCCGTTGTTGGCCTGCGAGGCAACACCCACATCACCCAGCGTTACCTTGTAGTCGCCACCCAGCAGGGATTGCCAGCTGGTGGGGGCGGCCTTGACCAGATCCTTGTTGATCAGGAAGGCGATGGTGCCGGTATAGGCCAGCATCCAGTGACCGTCCGCATCCTTGGCCCAGTTGGGAATGTCGGCCCAGGTGGAGGGTTTGTAGGGCTGGGTAACACCCTGCTTGACCGCAACCGGACCGAAGGCGCCGCCCACGTCGCCGATATCGGCGGTGGCGTTGGCCTTCTCGGCGGCGAACTTGGCGATCTCCTGCGCCGAGCTCATGTCGGTATCCTGATGCTTGATGCCGTAGATGCTGCCCAGCTGCTGCCAGGTATCCTTCCAGTTGGCCCAGCTATCGGGCATGCCGATACTGCTGAGCTGCCCTTCGCCGCGAGCGGCCTTCTCGAGATCTGCGATATTTTCGGCGGCAAACAGCGGTTGACTGATGGCCACCAGAGCCAGTGCACTTGCGATCACGCTTTTCATCATCCCATCCCTCTGGACTAGGTCAGTTAAGGTTCGAGAGGGATGCTAGAGGGGAAATATGACGGTCGCGGGGCGCTTTGATGGCAGTTTGATGACAATTGTTCTGTCATGTCGCTGTCATCCACAGCGGTTACAACTCTGAACCCAAGTGGAGCTGGACTACTCCAGCAAGGGCTGAACCAACAAGGGGTAGGCCAGCCCGCACAGCCAGAATGAGCGACAGGGATATCACCGTGATTGAACCGAGATTGAGCGAACGGGTCGCGGCAGAGGGCCGCGCCTCCAAGTGTGAACAGATTTGCCAGACCCTGCGCCGCTATATCGGCAGCGGTCAGCTGGCGGCGGGGCAGCAACTACCCGCCGAACGGGCCCTGAGCGAGCGTTTCGCCACCACCCGCATCACCATCAAGGAAGCGCTCTCCAGCCTCGAAGCGGATGGCCTTATCTACCGGGCCGAGCGGCGCGGCTGGTTCGTGGCCCCGCCTCGCCTCACCTACGATCCAGCCATCCACACTCACTTTCACCAGTGGATCGGCGAGCAGCAGCGCACCGCCGAAACCCGAGTGCTGGCCCACGGTAGCGAGCTGGCCAGCAGCGAGCTCTGCCGCTGGATGGGGCTGGATCCTTTTACGCCGCTCTACGAGATCCGCCGTCTGCGTCTTATCGATGGCCGCCCTGTGCTACACGTCAGCCATCACCTGCTGGCGAGTCGCTTTCCCGATATTGCCAGCGCACCGCTGGCGAGCTCCCTCACCGAGCTCTATCAGCAGCGCTATGGCATAGGCCAGGGCGGGGCGAGTCTCGAGATCACTCCCTCGGCAGCACGGGGTGCCATCGCCCGCGCCCTCAATCTGGCGGAGGGGAGCGCCGTGCTACGGCTGGTGCGGGTCAACTACGACGAGCGAGGCGCTCTGGTGGATTGCGATATCGAGCACTGGCGGCCGGATGCGATACGAATCTGCCTCGATACGCGAGCGTTGCAGCCGCTCGCAGGCAAGCCGCAGCAAACCCGGCTCGCGGAGCAGGGGTGAGTCGGCACGCAACGCCAGCCTGGAAGGGGGAGGCGGATCCTCTGGATCCGCCGGGATCAGTTGTCGATATTGGGGATCATGTCGTCGAAGCTCTGGTAGCCGCAGTCGGCCAGTTGCAGCGACATGGTGTAGGTCTTGGCGTGCTCCTGCTGGCCGATGGCGGGGCGGTTGAGCTTGATCTCCTGATGCCAGTACTCCTTCATCCGGTCGATCAGCGCCATCGCCTCCCCCTCGTTGAGATGCAGCTGGCAGAGCGCCATATAGTTGTTCGACTTGTGCATGTTCTCCACCAGATACTCCCCCAGCACCGACATTGCCTGCCGCGCCTGCTGGCGGGCGAAACGGCTGTGCTGCTCGAAGCTGATGCGCTCGCTGATCAGGAAGTGGTAACTGTTGTCGATACCAAGCTGCAAAATGCCGAGCTTCTCCAGCTTGCGCAGATAGAGGTAGCAGGAGGCATCGGTCAGGCCGTACTCCCGCTTGAGATCGATCAGCGTCTTGTCGCGCCAGAAGATATTGGCGAGAAAAGCGTAGAGCCCCGGCTCGTTGTGAAACGCCTCGTCCTGCTCCTGGGTAAAGACGGCGCGGCGGCTCTGGGCGTCCTGAGTGCGATCCAGCAGCTCCTCGAACGAGAGCCCCACCAGATGGCAGATCTCCAGCAGAGTATCGAACGGCAGCGAGGGCTTGTTCATCATCCGTTTCACGGTCGCGATGGAGACCCCCATGGCTTCTGCCAGGGTCTGATAGCGGATCCCCTTGTCGGTCAGGGTCTTCTTCAGGGTGTCGAGAATATTGTTGGCCAGGGTCTGGCTGTAGGTCATGCCACTCTTCCTTGTTATCGCACTTTCATTGCATGGTTATGCCGAGTCAGCTTCTGACCTGTTTTTACCTTCAAGGCTCAGATATTGACACCGAAAAAACAGCCTAGAGAAAAAATCGCCTACAACACCCATCAGGACAGACCAGTTGAACGATGAGGTCGCAAAATCTGACACCAGACAGTGCATATCTTTCAACCCGCAAACATTTTGCTAGTGCTGCATAGAACATCGCGCATAATCGAAACGTATCGAATTCAAGACCCTTCCTGGTTGAGAAATCGATTGTTTGCTTCCAAATTTTTATCTTTTAAACCGTAAGGTTTTTTCTCTTTCCTGGCATTGGGCGGCGCTGATAGCACCGCCCTTTTCTTTTAATTGCATCCGGCAGCAAAGCCAACGCCCCGGCAACTCGCACAAATATCAAATAACCGTTAGTTCCCGGTATCGGGTACAAGAAAGCGACAGCAAATGGCAAATGCACCTGCTTTATCAAGCGCAGCGAGGTCCTGGGGGGAACTCCCGCTAACCTGACTGACGCATCTTGACTAGATACCCATAATGGGATCAGAAATAGCGTGCTGTCCGGTCTCTATACGACCAGCATAACGGCGCTGCCAACGCTCACCATAGCGAACCGTAACGTCATACCAATTACCCTGCCCAGCCAGTTCGATACGCTGTTCCAGCACCTGACGAGGAGCCAGCTCCAGCAGCAGCAGATCACCGAGATAAACTGTGTTGTCCAATGTCAGCGTCAACACCTCATCCTGCAAATTGGTCAGCGTCAACAACAACGCCGGTTGCGTCAGGTCATAGCATACGCTCACATGCGCTTTGCTTTCCTCTGTCCCCTCCCCTGTGAAAGCGCGGTGATAACCGTTTGGTCCAATCAACCAGATGTTGTAACCCTCAGTAGAAGAGACCGGCCAGTCATCCACCATGGTTTCCTCGCTGGCAAGCACATACCGACGCGGTATCCCGTCGAGTCGCAGCTTGTCATAGATATGAAGCAATACTCCCTGCGCTCCGCTATTGCTCATTTTGATGGTCAAACGGCCAGCTGACTGTTCTGCATTGACATGTACCTCATATGGTAATGCTCGCGAGGGGCGAACACCCATCGTCTGACGCGGCACCTGTTGCAGCTCCTCCGAGGGCGGAATCAGCTGCGCTAGCTGTTGCTGCTGCTTCACCAGGTCGTAGGCTTGGGCTTTGGTCAGCCTGGGGAGTGTTGGCAGCTGTTCATCATTGGGATTGTTAAAATTGAATGCCGAGCTCAGATCACCACAAATGGCGCGACGATATGTGCTGATATTCTCCTCTCTCACACCAAATCTGGCCTCAATGAAACGCAATCCCGAGGTATGATCAAATACCTGAGAGTTAACCCATCCCCCCCGACTCCAGGGGGAAATAATCAGTGCAGGCACTCGGGGACCGGGGCCATAAGGGCGATGATCTGAATGATATTCACCACTCATGTCCAGAGTACATCCCCCCAGCAGCTCACCGTCCAGCAAGGTTGGTGGGGTCGGAGGGGGCGCGTGATCGAAAAAGCCATCATTTTCATCAAAATTGATGATCAGTACTGTTTTACTCCACACCTCTTCATTGGCGGTCAAGGTATCGAGCACCTCTTGCATATACCAGCCCCCCTGAACCGGGCTGGAAGGGCCGGGATGCTCGGAAAAATCAGCCGGCGCCACAATCCAGGAGACCTGTGGCAAGGTTCCTCCAATCACATCTTCGCGCAGGGCCTCAAGAAACCCCTTATCCGGCATGGTGTTGCTTACCCCTTTAAGTAGCGGATTAAGAAAATCATCATCTGGATGCCATGCTGGATAGGGGAAGCCATTGGCCAGATTACCACGCTGTTCGTTGGCTATACGGTAATTAACAAAACCCGCTAATGGATTATCGGTAAAATTATCTGGCAAATTTTGATATAGCCGCCAACTTATCCCAGCCGCTTGCAATCGCTCAGGGTAAGTGCGCCACTGATAGCCTTGATCCGATTTTCCAAGAGAGTCAAAGTCATTATTGATAGCGGGGGGGTTGGTGTCATCAGGATGATTATTAGTACCGGTCCATAAAAAAATCCTATTGGGATTGGTACCACCATGAAAAGAACAGTGATAGGCATCACAAATGGTAAATGCATTAGCCAAGGCAAACTGAAAAGGCACTTCCGCTTCGGTATAATACCCCATGGATTGTTGCTCTTTATAGGTCGGCCAACTACCCATTGTCCCATGCAAACTGGGCATCATTGAACAAATGCGGAGTACCGTTCACTCGTTGGGCATTACCTATGCGACTATCAAGATGATAAGGCGTTAAAAGACGAGAATACTCAGCACTCTTGAAACTCTGCCACCACACAGACCCATTCACTGTTGGAACAGGATGACGATCGCCAAAACCTCGTACCCCATAAAGGGTGCCAAAATAATGGTCAAACGACCTATTTTCCTGCATCAACACCACAATATTCTCAACATCCATGATCGAGCCATGCACATTATTGGCAGGAATACTGAGGGCTTTGGCGATTGATGGATAAAACATGCTTGACGTTGTTACAGCTGCCACAGCAGCTCCGGAGAGCTTAATAAATTCGCGGCGACTTCTATCTACATTTCCAGACATAAAAACGACCTTGATAAATTAATTAAGCATTCACGGCGGACAGTGCACATCATGGGATTCAGGTGTCACAATTGTCTCTGTACTGTCACTATCATTACTGTTGTGACAACCAGTTATAACAACCAAGCAAAAAACAAATAAAAGCAACCTCAGATTTAGCAAACCAGTTATTTCCATATTATATCTCCGCAAAAAACTATATTTCCAACGGCCTGTTTAATCCACACAACGCTACGCCTTATTTATGAAGTAAACATGACAAAATCCGCTCTTAATATTTACAACTCATGACAAGCTGAATGGGAGCTTAACAAAGTTAATTCTTTAAGCATGAGCCTGCCATTTAGCTAAAAATATACTGTTTGCTTTATAACTATTGCTATATCTGATGATTGATAAACAAGGCGACGGCAGGATAGTTGTCATACTCTTGGGATAAAGAATATCCGGGGATATTGAGAATAATATTTACTCCTATTTTCTCATCGCTTTTAACTCGAGAGATTACAGGTTGAATTGAAGCATGCTGTAGTAAAAAGCCCCCGATGACATCTCGAATATTAAAGCAAATTGCAAGCCATCAACGGTAATCAAGTAATATTTAGAGTAATATATACACCAATATCCATCTGTTTTTTTTAAAACAGACAAGCATTTTGAAATACGCCTTCTATAAAGAGCTCGCCAAAATTAATCGCGCAGCACTACGAATTCCCCCGCCCCCTATCGATACGCGCAGTCCGGAAGACAAAACACAGCCTAAAAGAAAGCCACACGGAGCCCATTGCAACACCCGCGCCCCCTCATCCGGGCTGGCCAAAAAAGCCTCAAAAGACCACCGAAAACCACTTTGGGAACAATCCCAAATCTAGATAAGAGCGAAAAACAGATAATCTGATAGATTTTTTCTCACAGCATCATCTTGCCTGTCGCTCAAATAACAACCAAAAAGACACAGAACAGGATAAGTGGCATCTAAAATACCATTTTTTGATCAACTAAACATGATCCCACTCAGGGTAAAAACTTATACCGATAAAAATCAATCACATATGGCTGATGGTGAGCACTTTAATCACCATTGAACACACCACTTAATTATTTCAATCTCAATAAAGCTAAAACTCTAATAACACCATTTATTAAACAATAATGGCCAGCCTGCAGCTGGTTTTATTTAGATGGATCTGCAAACCACTATCTTGTTATTCATAAACTCGCTGACTATACTGCGCCCCTCTGTAAAAGCAGAGCAATAACGGAAATATAAAAAACCTCATGGATTGAGCGACATAAATCACACGCAGTTCACGCAACATAAGGTTTATTTATCCATGAACAAGTTTAATAAAATTGCAGCTTTCTCCCTGATTGCTCTGGCCATGAATGGCAGCGCTCATGCCGAAGGCTGGTATGCAGGTCTGGATCTGACCACCTCCAAGATGGATCTCGACGGTGACCTCCAGCGCGTGTATGACGCCAAAGTGATCGACGACCAGCTCGACGGCGGCAGCCTGATCGTGGGTTACAGCTTCAACTCCTGGCTGGCCGTTGAAGGTGGCCTGCACGCCCAACAGATGGATCAGCTGACCTGGGTGACCTCCCAGATTGCGACCGGCTTTGCCGACACCACTATCGAAACCCGCAGCATCAGCCTGGCCGCCAAGCTGAGCCAGCCGCTGGCCTGGGGCTTCAGCGCCTATGCCAAGCCGGGCATTGCCTACACTCGCACCGAAGTGGACGTTGTCGGCAACGCCACCATCCTCGGTTTCAGCGGTCAGGTAAGCGAGAGCGCAACCAAGAGCAAGGTACACCCCAATCTGGAAGTGGGTCTGGACTACGCCTTCAACGATCACTTCTCTGCCGGTATCGGTTACGAGCGCCAGTTCAACGCCCTGAGCCTGGGTGACGAGCACTACTCACTGGATACCTTCAAGCTGGGTCTGCGCTACCACTTCTAAGTCGCACCTCCCCCAACCATGCTGTTGTGCCTGAATGCAAAAGGGCCGCAGGTTTCACGCCTGCGGCCCTTCTATTGGCTGATGTGTCGTCAGCAGATCTGGTTCTTGCCCTGCTGCTTTGCCTGATAGAGCGCCCGATCGGCGCGTACCATCAGACTCTCCTTCTGCTCGCCCTGATGATACTCCGCCACTCCGA
The DNA here is from genome assembly GCF_049175415.1 of Aeromonas sp. 600527. NCBI lineage: Bacteria > Pseudomonadati > Pseudomonadota > Gammaproteobacteria > Aeromonadales > Aeromonadaceae > Aeromonas > Aeromonas sp. 600527. The sequence goes on from NZ_JAAKVA010000005.1 coordinate 221,944, forward strand.
AGCTCATGGTGGTGACACCGCGGGGACAGATGGGGTGCGTCACCATCAATGCCTGAAACTTGTTCGCCACCACCAGCGCATCGTCACGGCCGGTATTGGGCAACAACACCATAAACTCGTCACCGCCCCAACGAGCCAGCAGATCGATCTCGCGGATATGGTCGCGCACCAGCGACACTATGTTAATCAGGGTCTGATCCCCGATATTGTGACCATAGCTGTCATTGATCTGCTTGAAGTTGTCCACATCCATGGCAATCACGGTAAAAGGCAAGTGAAAGCGGCGCGCCCGCTCGCACTCCAGCTGTAACGCCCGCTCCAGCCGGTAGCGACTGGCGGCACCGGTCAGGGCATCAGTCTCCGCCAACTGGCGATTCTCCTCGACTCTCTGTTGCAGCGCCTCGTTGAGTCGTACCAACTCGGCGGTGCGCTCCGCCACCAACTGCTCCAGCGACTGATTGCGCAGCTCCAGCTGCTCCAGCAGTAATTTGCTGGCGTGGATATTGCGATGAGCACCGATCATCCGCGCCACAGAACCATCAGCGTTGCGCTCTATGATGCGACCACAATCCTCAATCCAGAGGTAACTGCCATCCCGGCAGCGGCAACGATACTCGGCACAATATTCAGACGCCTTGCCACCCAGGCAGGCATCGAACTTCTCCATCACACCGGCCAGATCATCGGGGTGGATCACCCCCTCCCAGGTGAAGACAGTATTGCCGAGGCTATGGGGCTCGTAGCCCAGCATCCGGTACCAGCCTGGGTTGCGATAGACTAAACCGGTATTGGCGTGCCAATCCCAGATGCCATCGCTGATCACCTCCAGAATGCCATGCACCACGGCTTCGCTGACATCCGAGATCCTGATCGTGTCACTGTCCTGCAGCATAGTGGCCATCCTTATTCTTCTGCCCCGCGCCAGTTCGGGGCCGTGCTAATTCCAGTCTCAAACACCGACTTGGCATACTGCAACAACGATGTCAGCCAGATCCCTACTCTACCACTGCTTTACCGGTTATCGATCGCTAACGACATGGGCTAAATCAGGGTGTCAGTAAGTGTGGCTCAAGTGCGCCCTGTTTACCGGATTTAACTCGCGATTCAGCCAGTTGGGGGATGGGAAAAATGAGGGAGTACGCCGGAGCAACCACAGAGGTCACTCGGCCAGAGTCAGCCGATAAAAATCCGTCTCCTGATGTTTTGGATTGGAGCGCAGAAATACCCAGCCAACGCGCCGGTAATGATTCAAGGCCCGCACATTGGTACGGCTCACGGAGAGGATCGCCCATTTGTGGCCAGCCCCCAGCAACTGCTGGCGGATATAGGCCTGCAACACGGCAGCCAAACCGGTGCCACGATATTCCGGGAACAGATAAATCAGCTGCACATAACCGGTCTCGGGTTCATCGGAAAAGCTGCGAAACTCCAGCTGACCCACCCGTTGTTCACCCGCCCAGACATGAATGTAGTGCCATTGCGCTTGCCCCAGCCTTTCGCGGATCCGCTCCCGATAGCCGTCGATAAAGTCGGCAAAACCATCATGGGTATGAAAGCTGCAAAAATAGGCATCCCTGCGCGCCAGCACACAGAGCTCGTAATCCCGATCCAGATCGATGGTGTTAAATTCAAGTCTCAAGCAATGACATCCTGTCATGTGTGGGTTGGATGCAGGGTGTAATAAGCGCAGCGCATTACACCTTTTGGCAGATAAATAGCAGCGGTGCAATTCACTTCGTTCTTTGCACCCTATCCGCCCTCACCCTGCCCTCTCCCAGAGGGAGAGGGAATAAACAGCATCGGGGATATGGTGTTGGCAATAGGGGAGGTTGGGGTGTCTACTTCCCTATTACTCAACATTAGTAACCGATATCAAATGGTGTAGGTTTACCAGACACTCTAATAAAATCACCATGCGCGTATACATTGTGACCAAACCCACACTCATTTTTACTCTGGTTTGTATCAACCCTCAGAACACCATGATCTTTTTCTATAAATTTTATCGAAATTTCACAATTACCTTCTTCACCGGTTAGCTTTATCACCCCCTCATTATCCTTCATAGTCACAACCTGAGATATTTCCCCCATGTTAGGACCATAAGTCATCCCCATTAACCCAAAATAGAGCAGATTCAAAGATATCAAGTAGTCATTACCTTGCTTTTCTACAGAGGCAACATTCCAACTTCCGAAACCAGCATACTCCCAATAAGTTCCTACCATATCAGGCCCAACAGAGGCTGGCATATTTTTAAGCAGACCGTAGTTGAATTTGGATTTCTTATCATTCGGGGCTAATGACAACCATGCCAGAGCCTTAAGCTTCTCCCCTTGTTTTATATAAGAAAGTGCAACGTTGTTATATGCCGTAATAGTCGCCGCTTGATCTGGCTTACCATAAACATATCCACACCCCTCACTTAACGAGACTTGCTCCGTAAAATAATCTCTTGCTTTGGCATATTGCCCTGCCTTGTATGATTCATCACCTTTTTTGATAACCAGAGGCAGTTTTGCACACATATCTTTTGCTATATCATCACCAGACTCTGCTGCATTAGCAAAGAGATTAACGCTAATATATAGCGTCAAAACCATTAAAACAAACTTCATACTTGTAAATTTCATATCATTGACGCCTCAAATTTTCATTCTGTTTTTCTGTATAACAATCACACCTACCAGAATAGACAAAACAAAATTCACAAATAGGCTTCCATATACTTTTGTATATACCCAGTAGGTTAGTGGCAATGTTTCACTGACAACATATAATATCGCTGCGTATAGAATATAAGATGTCCCCATGACCTTTCGATAAGAACACCATATTATATCAGCCAAGCCTAAACGATTACCCCAGAGAGAAAATAATAGACCTTTGCGACGATTAAATGGCACTAATAACAAAGCACCTACAACTATATAGAAAACTGAAGGCTTCAATACTATCCATGACTCGGAAACAAAAAAATACATCGTTGCAAACGATAAGGGTAACGAGGCAAAGAGAAATAATAAATATGTCCGCCAATACAATCCCCATACACTTTTAATCACTTTAACCTCCTATTACATTCTGCAATAAAATATTTTTGAACATCTATGCACAACAGACAGCGGTAAATTTCGTTTACCGCCGTCCAATTTCTGGTTTACCCCACGTAGTCCATCGGTTTACCGAGCGGAGCATAGCCGTAGACCCGAAATACATTCCCGATCCGCTCTCCGGGCACCCGCACCTGTAGCAACACGTCCTGCACGGCTGAGGTCTGCTCAGGCGACGTGGTTTCTATTTCCAGCCACTCGATATGCTCGTAGCCACCCACTTTAAAGTGATAGAACCATTCCCCATCCCAATCAGATAGATACCGGCTGTGCAGGTCCCGCACACGCCACCTGGGAGAGATAACTCCCAGCGCATACATACCGAGCCGGATTTCTTCCCACCTAGTGGCATTCATCAATCGCACCAGTTCCATCATGCCCTCATCCAATCCAGATTCACTGACGCAGTCGCCACAGATATCCGTCATTCCTATGGCTGACTGGCGTGTGTATATACCCTTTAATGAAAAGCGAGCAATCATTAGCAAGGCATTATCGGGTAGTAAAACCTCTCACCGCCGCCATCAATCACTCCCCCAACCTCTCCGCCAATCCGGAATAACGCTCGGTCTTTTTCCGTACCGCCTGTGCCAGCAGGGCGCGATCGCCATAGAGATCGAGGCGGGCCTTGGCGCGGGTGATACCGGTATAGACCAGCTCGCGGGTCAGCAGCGGGCTGGGGCTGTCGGGCAGCACCAGCACGGTATGGGCAAACTCCGAACCCTGGGATTTGTGGATGGTCATGGCGTAGACGGTCTCGTGGGGCGGCAGCCGGCTTGGCAAAAGCGCCCGCAGGGTGCCGTCCGGCTGCTCGAACCAGACCTTGAGTCGCCCGCTCTCATCGGGCAGGCAGAGCCCCATATCGCCGTTGTAGAGGCCGACCCCGTGGTCGTTGCGCACTACCATCACCGGGCGACCGGCATACCAGTCGCCATCGCGGGCAATCAGGCCAGCCCGTGACAGGGCCAGTTCGAGCCGCTCGTTTAGCCCCAGCACCCCGAACGGGCCGTCACGCAGGGCGCAGAGGATCTGGAAGCTGTTGAATGCCTTGAACACGGCGGCGGGCGCTTCCCCCGCGCGGGCCGCCTTCAGATAGCTGCCGTAACCGGCCACCCCCTGGGCAATCAGGGCGTCGTAGGCCTCCCCCGCCCAGGGGTGCAGGCTGATATCGGCAAAGCCCATACCCCAGACCGCCTCCACAGCCGTGGCATCGCCGCTGTTGCAGGCGCGCGCCAGCTGGCCGATTCCCGAATGCTGATCAAAGCGCCAGCTTTTGGCCAGCAAACAGAGGCTGTCGCGCACCGGCGCCCCCGCGGGCGTACCCTGCAAGCGGTAGCCGGTCTGGCGAGAGAGCCAGTCCGCCTGCGCCGGGCTGATGCCCTGCTCGATAAAGCTGCAGATATCGCCGAGCACGGCCCCCGCCTCCACCGAGGCGAGCTGATCCTTGTCACCGAGCAGGATCAGGCGGGCGTGGCTCGGCAGCGCATCGAGCAGGCGCGCCATCATCGGTAGGTCGACCATGGAGGCCTCATCCACCACCAGCAGGTCGAGGTGCAGCGGGTTGCCCGCGTGGTGGCGGAACTGGCTGCGCCCCGGAATGACCCCGAGCAGCCGGTGCAGAGTGCCCGCCTCGGTAGGGATCGCCTCGACCCACTCGGGGGGCAGATCGAGGGCCTGCAGGGCAGAGCCGATACTCTCGGTGAGGCGCGCCGCCGCCTTGCCGGTGGGGGCCACCAGCCGGATCGCCGGGGCCTTGCCCGCTTGCAGGCCGGTCTCCACCAGAATGGCGAGCAGTTTGGCGACCGTGGTGGTCTTGCCGGTGCCGGGGCCGCCGGAGATCACCGCAAAGGGGCGCGCCGCCGCGGTGGCCGCCGCCAGCTTCTGGCCATTGCAGCAGAGCGCCTCGGGCACCAGCACATCCAGCTTGCTCAAATCGCTCGCCGCCTGGGCGCTGGCCAGCAACCCTTCGATGGCGGGCCAATCCACTTCATTGGGGAACACCAGATCCAGATACTTCTCGATAAAGTGGCGGGCCGAGAAGTCGGGGACGAGGCGGGCCTTGAGCAGCGCCGCAAACACCAACCCATAGTCGCGGGCAAACAGCCGCGACAGGGCGGGAGCAATCTCCGGCCATTCGGCACGTTCACTCAAAGCGCGCAGATGGCGGGCCACCCCCTGCTCATGATCGTGGTAACGGGTGAGGTAGAGCCGCCCGTGCCACAGCCGCAGCGGCCAGCGCGGGGCGAGCCCCTCATCCTGCTCGGCTCCAACCAAGGGACTAGCCGCAAACAGGGCGGGCCAGCGGGCAGGATCCGCCAGATCCCCCAGCAGATCCCGGCTCTGCTGGGGATCCAGCCCGAACGGGCGCAGTGATCCAGCGATGAGCATCTCCAGCGGCAGGCAGACATGGCCGCGCCCCAGCTCGAAGCAAGTGAGCGCCGCCCCCAGCACCAGCTCGGGGCTGCCGCCCAGGTCTGCCACCAGCCGGGCGAATTGCAGATCCAGCTGGCGGATGCGGCCAGCCAGCGCCAGTGTTTTCAACCGTTCAACCATCATTGCGCTGGCTGCGGTGCTGATCATGGTGCCGCTCATGCCTCTACCTCGTTTAATTCTGTTGATGAAACACCGCCTGAGCGATCACCATTTCTAAACAACTCATCCAGCCCCAGCACCAGTTCACGACTCGGGCGGGTATGGAAAATGCCCCCCTGCGGCATGCCGCGCAGGAAAAGATAGAAAACGCCGCCAAAGTGCTGCTCGAAGTCGTAGCCCGGCAGGCGCAGGGTGAGCAGCCGGTGCAGCGCCAGCGAGTAGAGCTGGTATTGCAGGTCGTAGCGATGCTCGGCCATCGCCCGCTCCAGCGCCGGACGGCTGTAATCGGCGGGGCTCATGCCGAGGTGGTTCGATTTGTAGTCGAGCAGATACCAGCGCCCCTGCCACTCGAACACCAGATCGATAAAGCCCTTGAGCATCCCCTGCACGGTGGCAAAGCTGAGCGGCTTGTTGCCCCGCGACAGCGGGTCGTGCTGCTGGCAGAGGGCGGTCAGCGCCGGTGCCGTCACCCGCCCCATGGGCAGGAAGAACTCCAGCTCCACTTGTTTGCGCTCGGGGGCCAGATCCCGCAGCCGCACCGGCTCGCCAAAGCCTGTTTCCAGCGGGGTATCCAGCACCGCCTCCACCTGCTGTTGCAACACGGGGGCCCAGCTCTCGTCGAAGCCATCCTGCGCCAGTAGGGCGGCGATATGCTCTGCCAGCGGCTCGCCCGCAGCGCTCTGAAAGTCGATGGTCTCGAACAGGCTGTGCAGCAGGGTGCCGGGGCGCGCCCCTTTCGGGAAGGTGAAGATGGAGGGCTGGGGTGCCTCCTCCGGTTGCTCGGCAGCCAGCGCGGCCGCCTCGGTTACCACCTCGTCATCGAAGCCGGGGTTGGCCAAGACACCCTTGCTGTGACCGTGGCCCTGCGCCGCCAGCCCGGAGTAGGAGCTGATCCACCAGTCCCGCTCAAGGGAGCCGCTAAAGTGGCGCACCTGAGGCTCGCCCAACTGCTCCTCCTCTGGCGGCAGCGGGGCCGGACGGGTGAGCGAGGGCTCACCGACGGCCACCCCGGGCAGCGCCTGTGCCAGCTCGGTCAGCGCGGTCGCCAGCGTCTGCGCATCCCCCTCTTCGCCCTTTTGCAGCAGGTAGCCGATGGCAGTGTGGTGCAGGTCGGTCTTCTCCGACTTGCCCGCCCCCGCCCGCACCGGCGCCAACCCCAGCCAGGTGGCGTAGACACCCCGGGTCAGCGCCACATAGAGCAGCCGCAGATCTTCGGCAAGGCGCTCCCTGTCCGCTTCGGCGAGCGACGAGTCTGCGCCGGTCAGATCGAGAATGGTGCGATTGCCCGCCTCGTCCGCCTCGTGATAGAGCGGGGTCTCGGCGGTTCTGTGGCTGCAGATAAAGGGCAGGAATACCAGCGGGTACTCCAGCCCCTTGGATTTGTGGATGGTGACGATCTGCACCAGCTTGCGCTCGGATTCGAGGCGCAGTACCTGCTCCGCATCCTGGCCGTTGGGGCGGCTCACCGCCTCCCCCAGCCAGCGCAGCAGGGCGTACTCCCCGTCCAGCTCGCTGCTCACCTGTTGCAGCAGCTCGCCAAGATGGAGGAAGTTGGTCAGCCGCCGCTCGCCATAGGGGCTCGCCAGCAGGGAGGAGGCGAGATTGCGCCGGTGCAGCAGGGCCCGCAGCATCGCCAGCACGCCGCGGCGGTGCCAGATCTTGCGGTACTCCATAAACTCCTGCACCGCGCTCTCCCACGCTCGCTCGTCGCTGGCCAGCCCATCGAGCGCCTTGGCGTCGAGATCAAACAGCCCGGTGGCGAGCGCCGCCCGCAGGCTGCGCTCTTCGCTCGGGTTCTGGCAGGCGTGCAAAATCAGCAGGATCTCCCGCGCCTCCGTCTGCTCCAGCACGCTCTCGCGGTTCGACAGATAGACGGAGGCGATGGCGAGCCGCGCCAATTCCTGCTGCACCAGCTTGCCCTCGGCGCCGGTGCGCACCAGCACGGCGATATCCCCGGCCTTCACCGCCTTGTCACCGATCAATGCCTTGCCCTCGCGAGCCAGGGTCAGCAGGCGGTGGATCTCGGCGGCGGTGGCGCGGGCCATCTTGCTCTGGTAATCCCCCCGGTTGAAGGTGGGCTGACCGGTCAGCTGCCAGCAGTGGAGCACGGGGGCGGTGGCACCATCGAGCAGCAGCGCCTTGCTCTTGCCCTGCGCCTCCACCGGCAGGAAGGGGATATCCGCTTCGTAGATAAAGGGATCCTTGGCCCGCTCGAACAGGCCGTTGACCGCCCCCACCAGCACACTGCTGGAGCGCCAGTTGCGCCCGAGGGTGTAGTGGGCGCTCACATTTCGCCGCGCCTGAATGTAGGTAAAGATGTCGGCGCCGCGAAAGCCGTAGATGGCCTGCTTGGGGTCACCGATCATCAATAGCGCCGTGTCGGTGTGGCCACCGTAAAGCCGATGGAAGATGCGGTACTGCTGGGGATCGGTATCCTGAAATTCATCGATCATCGCCACCCGGTAGGTGGCGCGAATGCGCTCGCACAGCCGCTCGCCAAGGCTGGAGCCGAGCGCCCCGTCGAGATCTTTGAGCAGGTCATCGAACGAGAGCTGATGGGCTTGGCGCTTGCTCGCCTGCATCCGGCTGCGCACTACTTTGGCCGCCCGTTGCAGGATGAGATCCCGAATACCGGGGCGGCTCGCCAGCAGCTGGTCGATCTGGCTGAACAGCGGCAGGGTCGGCACTGCGCCCCCCTTCTTGAGGTTCTCATCCAGCACCGTCTGGCCGAAGCGCTCCAGCTCCTTCGGGATGGCGTAGCCACTGCTTTCGTCCTGTGCCCAGTCGGCTATCTTGGCAAGCCACCCTTCGTAGTTCTTGCCGGTGTAGCGGCTGATCTGGCCGTCGGTCTGGCGGCGGATCTCGTCCGTCTGCGCCAGCCATTCGTTTTTCACTGCCGCGATGCGGCTCATGGCCGCCTGATGGCGGGCGGCAAGGGTCTCATCCCCCAGCGCGGGGTGGATCTCCAGCTCGCTATTGTCGAGCCAGCTGCCCATCTCCCGCAGCAGGGCGGCGGGGCTCGGCCAGAGCGCGCGCACCGCGCTGGCGAGGGCTTTATCCACCGGATAGAACTCGGCACGCCAGTAGTCGCTCACCGCCTGCAGCCTGAGCTGGCTGTCGTCGGTGAGAAATTCGGTTTCAAAGAGGGCGCCCGACTCGAAGGCGTTCTGCTTGAGCATCCGCTGGCAGAAGCCGTGGATGGTAAAGACCGCCGCCTCGTCCATCTGCCGCTCGGCGGCCAGCAGGCGACGGGCCGCCAATTCGTGATCCTTCACCTCGTCCAGCAGTTGGGCCAGCAGGGTGTCACTGCTGTGACCGCGCATAAAGGCGAGCCGCGCCTCGTGAATGCGACCACGGATCCGCCCCCGCAGCTCGGCGGTGGCCGCTTCGGTAAAGGTCACCACCAGAATTTCAGTCACCGAGAGCGGCCGCTCGTGGGCGCTCGGCTGACCCACATCGGCGCCCTCTTCGATGAGCGGGCCGTGGCCCAGCAGCAGGCGCAGGTAGAGACCGGCGATGGTGTAGGTCTTGCCGGTACCGGCGGAGGCTTCGATCAGTCGTTCACCATGGAGGGGAAAACGCAATGTATTGAGCGGGTTAGCCATTATTTCAGCTCCTCCAGGGTCTTGAGCAGCGGGGTCAGGTGTTCGCGGGCCAGCGCCTGCAACTGCCCCAGCACCTCGTCATCGAGTTCGGGGAAGCAGCGGGCAACATAAGGGTCTTCCCCTTCCCCCTTGATCATCCAGCCGCCGTTGAAACGGGTGAGAGCCGCCTTGTCGGCCGCCTCCGGTTTGTCCGGATCCTTCTCGATCGCCTTGAGCCAATCCCAGGCAGTGTTGGGGAAGAAGGGCAGCGGCCGCTTCATCCCCTGCGCCCAGCACGCCACCAGCGCCGCCAGCTTGGGCCGCGCCTCGTCGGCAGAGAGCTTGGGCAGTCGCAGACTCTGTTTGGCATCGAACAGCAGGGTGTCGCCGGGGGCGCCACTCAATGAGAGGCAGAGGTGCTGGATCCAGCCCAGCAGCAGATCCTTGCCGTTGAAGCTGCCGGGTTTGACCACCAGCAAGCGCCCCTTCTGGGTGTCGATCCACCCTTGCAGCTGGCCCTGAGTGAGGGAGATATCGATCTCCACCGCCTGTTTTTCTGACTCATTGGCCGCAACCCATGGCCGCAGCCGATCCGCCAGCTTGCCCATCTCGGCATCCAGATCGTCCAGCAGCAGGCTGCCGAACCACCCTTGCGGCAGCAGGCCGGTGAGCTGCAACCGCTCGCGACGCTCGGTACTTTCACCTTCCGCCAGATGGGCATCGAGCAGCAGATCTTTCAGCTGATAATGTTGCAGGCCATCCAGCTCGAACGGCTCGCTGTCCTCGATGTTGGCTTCGTTCAGCTCAAACCACACCTTGAGGCGACGGTTGAGGAAATATTTGGTGGGCTGGCGATAGAAGCGCAGCAGCTCCGCCAGCTCCAGCCCCTGCTCCTTGCCCCATTCGGGGGGCAAAGGCAGCTCGCCGCTCTGGAAGTTGGCCGCGCCGCGCACCGGATTGAGGGCGGGCAACCAGTCGGCGGCATAGGTAAAGAGGCGTGAACCCGCCTCCGGGTAGAAGTAGTTGCGGCTGTAGGGGGTGAGCGGATGCGCCACCATCAGGTGGTTGAGCAGCCGCTTGCCGGAGGTTTCGTCGTCGAGATCCTCATCCCCCGCCAGCACAAAGCCCTGCCGCACATAGTCGATCAGCTCCGCCAGTAGCACCGAGGGCACCTTGTCGCTGTTGTCCTGCGCGCTGAAGCCCTGATAGCTGATATAGAGCCCCTGCTGGGCACTGAGCAGTGCCTCGAGGAAGAGATAGCGGTCATCATCACGGCGGGAGCGATCCCCCCGCCGCGACGCCACCGCCATCAGATCGAACCCCATGGGAGCCAGGGTGCGCGGGTAGACGCCGTCATTCATGCCGAGCAGGCAGACCTGCTTGAAGGGGATGGAGCGCATCGGCATCAGGGTGCAGAAGTTGACCTGACCGGCGAGGAAGCGCTGGCTGGAGCGGGACTCCCCCAGCACGCTGCCGAGGTAATCCTGCAACAAGTCGGCGGTAATGGGCTGCTCGAAACGGGCCTCGCCGAGCCGGGTCTGCCACTCGACCAGCTGGCTGCGAATCAGCTGGAGCTGACGCTCTTCATCCTCGTCGGCCAGATAGAAGCGCTCCAGCAGCGCCAGCAGGCAGGCGTTCCACTCCGCCAGCGGCTGCGCCTGTTGCAGCCGGGGCAGGAATTCGGCCAGCGAGTCGACGAACCAGGCGAGCTTGCCGAGCGCCAACCCCTGCTGCCCCTCGATATCGGCGTAAGGAAGAATGCCCGCCACCGGCTCGCCATCCCCCATGGCAAAGCCGAGCAGCATGCGGCGCAGGCCGAACAGCCAGCTGTTGCCGGACATGGGCGGCAGATCGAAACGGACGGGGTAGCCGTCGTCCAGCCCCCAGCGGATGCCGGTCTCCTGCACCCAGACCCGCAGCTGGTTGAACTCGTCGTCATCCAGCTCGAAACGGCGCAGCACGGCGGGCACCTCGAGAATGGCGAGCAGCTCCCCTGCCCCGAAGCGGGCATTGGGCAGCCTGAGCAGGGCGAGGAAGCTTTGCAGCAGCGGGCTCTCCTGACTCGCCGCCCGATCCGAGACCGCAAACGGGATCTGACCCCGCGCGCCAAACACCGCCTGAATGTAGGGGCCGTAGCTGTTCACATCCGGCATCATCACCACCACATCTTTCGGGGTGAGAGTCGGGTCCTGCTCGAACAGCGCCAGCAGCCGGTCGTGCAGCACTTCCAACTCCCGCATCGGGCCGTGGCAGGCGTGGATCTGCAAGGATCCATCCGCCGGATCGATGGGGCTCTTGTGATGGCTGCTGTCGAGATCGAACTGACCGGCGCCCCGTTCTGCCAGCTCCAGCACATCCTTCTGGATGGCGCGCAGCAGGCTAACATTGCCTTTGCTATCCACCTCGTCGATATCGACGAAGGCCTCGATTTGCGGCACCTCCAGCTCCATCAGCTGATGCAGGTAGTCGCGCCCCAGCTTGCCCATGGAGGCGAGCAGCGGGTTGGCGGGGCCCTGCAGTGTCTCGATGTCGGTGCCGGGTTTAAGCTTGTTTTCGAGGCGCGCCAGGGTTTTTCTGTCCAGCAGATCCCCCCAGTAGTAGCGACAGGGGTTGGTGACGAACAGGTGCACCTCCACCTCCGGTCGGCTGCCGAGGGCCAGCAGCGCCTCCACATAGCGCGGCGGCAGCGCCGAGATGCCGAACACAAAGACCCGTTGCGGCAGCTTGCCCGGCAGATCGGCGGTGCGCTCCAGCTCGTGGATAAACTCCTCGTAGAGGTTGGCGCGGTGGTAGCCACTCGGAGAGAGCGCCAACGTGCGTGCCACCAGCTCGCGCCACAGCTCCGGCTGCCAATCCTGACCGCTCACCCCGGCCAGCTCCTGACTCAATCCTTCCCCCTCTTCCCAACGGGCGATCCAGTCCGGCCGGTAGACCAGATATTGGTCAAAGAGATCCGCTACCTTCTGGCAGAGCTGCCACAACCGCACCTGCTCGGGCTCCTTGGCAGGCTCCTCCTCATCTCCCCCGCCCAGATAGGCGGCGAGCGGGGCAAAGGCGGGGCGATCCAGCAAGGCGGGCAGAATGGTCATCAGCTGCCAGCTCATTGAGCCCTTGTTGTAGGGGCTCTGGCGCGGTACATCCGCCAGCACCCGGGTGAACATCTCCCAGATAAAGCTGGCGGGCAGCGGAAAGTCGATATTGGCTGCGATGCCGAACGCTTTGGCCAGCTCCAGCTTGAGCCACTGGGCCATGCCCGGACTCTGCACCAGGATCTGCTCCCGATCTAAGGGGTGAGAGAGAGGGGCCTGCCGGATGCGGCTCACCAGCAGCTCTTTGAGCAGATCCAGCTGATTGGAGTGGTAGAGGGTAAACATGAGCAATTCCCGCCTGTGGATGAGAGGGGGCGAGGGAAAAGGCGAGCCATTTCCGTCACTTCACAAGAGAGGGAATTGTCAGGGATCGGGGGGGAAGATGCAAAAGGCTCTTGTGGCCAGCAGGCGGGTAAACCGCTGAACCATGAGGGGCGCCGCAGATTTGTGCAGTACTATCTCGCAGACAGAAAAAAGCCGGTGCAGTTGCACCGGCCAAAAGGCTTGGAAAACTCAAACTGACTGGCTGTTACCAGTTTTTGCCGAGACGGGCATCCAGACTGAAAGCCCCTGCTCCGGCCGCCGCCAGCGCCAGGAAACCTCCGGCCACTGAGACGTTCTTCATAAACATCAGCATCTGCATCTGTTCAGCAGGCTGATAGTGGAAAATAAAGGCAGCCATCAGGGTGAAACCGGCCAGCAGCACGGAGAGGCTGCGGGTAAAGAGACCCAGCACGACGGCAAGGCCACCACCCAGCTCAAGCAGGATCACCAGCGGCAACATAAAGCCCGGTACGCCCATCGCTTCCATATAGCCCTGAGTACCGGCGTAGCCGCCGATCTTGCTCCAGCCCGCCATTACGAACATCAGCGCCAGCAGTACACGACCCGCCAGCAGCGCTACATCTTTCATCTTGTCCATTTCATCTTCCTCGTTTGTGTCACATCACCGCTGACTGCTTCAGGGTAGGTCAAATAACAGGGCTTGGGTGGCACTGGTCGCAACCAGCTCCCACCGGTATTCATCACGACTGAGCACCCCGTCGCCGGGTCGGGCAGCCAGACCGTTGGCGGTCAGCTCCCCTGAAATCATCTGCAGGTAACCGTGTCGGCCAGCCAGAGCCCATTCGAGCGTCTCGCCCGGGGCCAGTTCCAGCCGCCATACGCGGGCCTGTTGGCGGATCCGCAGCGATCCATCCTCGCCATCCGGTGACGCCACCAGCGTCATGCCCGGTCTGGACTCTATCTTCTTCTGCTGATATCCGGGTGGCGTGCCAAACTCGTTCGGCTCGATCCAGATCTGCAACAGGGAGAGAGGATCCGTCTGCGAGGGGTTGTACTCGCTGTGGCGGATCCCGCTGCCTGCGCTCATCAGCTGGAAATCCCCTGCCGGGATCTGCTCGGCATGGCCGAGGCTGTCCTTGTGCTCTATGGTGCCTTGCAGCACGCAGGTGAGGATCTCCATGTTGGCGTGAGGGTGGGTGGCGAATCCGCCACCCGGCGCAACCAGATCCTGATTGATCACCCGCAGTACCGAGTGCCCCATCCACTCCGGGTCATAGTAGTGACCGAAGGAGAAACTGTGGCGCGCGTCCAGCCAGCCAAAGTTGGCCTTGCCCCGCGCTTCTGCGGCTCTCAATTGCATCATGGTCTGCTCCTCATCTACCGGGACGGTTGATTAACGCTGTTTGCCGCTACCGATACCGAACGGAATACGGTATTCGCTGCTCTGGTCAGCCAGGCTGACAGTCAGGTTGCCCTGGGTACGGCTCGGGATATGCACCTGCTGGGTACCGGTCAGGTTGGCGTGGACTGATGCCAGCAGATCGCCAAACTCGTCACGCACTTCCAGCATCGGATTGCTTTTGCCATACATCGCAGCAGTGGCGTTCCACTTCACAAACAGCACGCCCGGAGTGGCGTTGAAGTCTGCCGGTACGGCAGCCTGCGCGAAACCAGCGGTCATCAGGCCTGCAGCGGCCAACATCTTGATTACGTTTTTCATGTTCATTCACTCTCTTGGTTTTATGTCATTGCCAAGGCCGTTTCGGCCAGAATCAATGCATCCATGCAAGAGGTTATTCAAATAGTGTGTTGTTCTTTCACCGACATCAGACAGACCGAATTGGTGTGTCACAGTGCGGAACTTCCCGCATATTTGGCCGCTCGGCGTTCCTGCCCAAGCGATAATTGAATATTAAACGTGCTTGACCTAACTTGTTAGCGAGATAATCTGGCAAACATATTCAAAAAAATTGAAGGTGATAATGGCCAAGGAATCGAACAAGGAGCGGGCGCTGACCCTGGAAGCCATCCGGGTACTGGACGCCATCGACCGCCGCGGCAGCTTCGCGGCGGCCGCCGACGAGCTGGGCAAGGTGCCATCAGCGCTCAGCTATACAGTGCAGAAGTTGGAGGACGAACTGGATGCCATGCTGTTTGACCGCAGCGGGCACCGCACCAAGTTCACCCCGGCCGGACGCATGCTGCTGGAGCGAGGCAGGGTGCTGCTGGAAGCAGCCGAACATCTGGTGGGCGAAACCCGGGCGCTGGCCCGTGGCTGGGAGACCGACATCACTGTCGCCGTTGATGCGCTGACTCCGTTGCAAACACTTTTCCCTCTGGTTGAGCGACTGGCCGAACAGACCGATACCCGCCTGCGGCTACGGGCCGAGGTGCTGGCAGGGAGCTGGGAGTGTCTGGAAGATGGCCGTGCCGATCTGCTGATCTCCACCATCAACCCGGACATCATGATGACCGGCATCAAGCATCAGGTGCTGAAAGAGGAGGTGATGCTCTATGTCGCCCACCCTGATCATCCCCTCCACCAGGAGCCGGAACCGCTGGCAGATGAGACCCTGCGTCGCTACCGCGCCATTGCGGTCGCTGATACCGCCCTGCGCAAACCTGTGCTCACCTATCGCCTGCTGGACAAACAACCACGCCTCACCGTCAGTTCCATGGCAGAGAAACGGGATGCCCTGCTGGCGGGGATCGGGGTCGGCACCATGCCGAAGAGCTGGATTGACGAAGATATCAGGGCCGGGCGGCTCAAGGTGATCAGCCCCGAATACCGCCATCAGTTGCAAGTAGTGCTGGCCTGGCGGCGAGACACCATGGGTAAGGCCAAAAGCTGGTTGGTGCGGGAGATACCAAAACTGTTTATGGCTGGCGAAAAATGAGAGACAGTTAACAGAAATGTTAATTGCATGCCTCACTTGACGCCCAATATCTTTGCTGATTTCATAGCCGCCTCATTGAACCCATGGAAGCTGTAGAAAATGAAAAAGAGTTTGCTGGTTGCCCTCACCACCCTGCCCCTGTTTGCCAATGCCGGCCTGATGGACTCGCTGACCGACAGCGTCACCAGCAGCGTCAAGGATGCGGCCAGCACCGCCGTATCCGGAGCCATGGATAGCGCATCCAACGAAGCCATCAAGAAGGCACTGGATATCAAGGAAGGTGGTTCCAACAAGCAGGCGGTCAAGGATAAGCTGGGTGCGCCGGCCTCTACCAAGACCGAAGCCGGTCTGGAAGTGTGGACCTATGACCTGGATGCCCTGAACAAGGCGTCTCCCATGCTGGCCGAGACCACCAAGACCCTGCTGAAAGATACCGATGCTACCAAGAAGAACGTGGTCATCAAGTTCGAAGGGGAAACCGTCAAGAAAGTAGCCCTGACCGACAAGGCTCAGGGCTAAGTTCACTCGTCCGGTGGGTAGGGCGAAACCCCGCACCGGTACAGATGGCAAGAGGGGGAGCATCAGGCTCCCCCTCTTTTATTGGCAATTGTCTGCATTCAGACAAGCTCTGTCGCTCAACACAACAAGAGCAAAAAGGGTGGCCCTGGCCACCCTTTGGGTTTGTCATGTGGTCTGCTACTGCAGCAGCGTTACTGGTTCGCTTCGGCGAACTGCTTCATCGCTTCGGCGTGCTTGGTCATGCCGGCGGCACGCTCGTTGAGGTTCTTGATGAACTCCGCCTTCTTGGCAGGATCCTCTATGCGATCATAACGTTGCTGCAGGTTGGCCTGGATCTGTTCCGGGGTCATGTTCTGCATGCGGGCCATCTTGTCATGGCGACCACCATGGTGCTTGCCACCCATCATGCCACTACCGTCCATCGGGCAGTCCACCATGGCTCCGGGCTGGCCGGTGGGGGCAGCTTCACTGGCTGCATAGGCGCCCAGCGGCAGGCCAAGGATCAGGGTGGCAGTCAGCAGGGTTTTGGTCAGCTTTTTCATGGTCTATCTCCTGTAGGGATGATTCTGGTTCGGCGCTCTTGCCTTGCCCTCAAGTAAACACCCTATCGGTGTCTGAACTTTGCCAGCATCGCCCTTTTTTGTAGCAGAGTGTGGCATCGTGCGGATCTGGCACACTTTGACACAAACCATCGGCCGGATTTTCGTATACTCGGGCCAACGCCAAGCAGGGGAGGTATCCATGAACCAGGGCAACACCCACATTCTGGTGGTCGACGACCACAGCGAGATCCGCGATCTCTTGAAGCGCTTTCTGGAACAGCACGGCCTGCGGGTCAGCTGCGCCCGGGATGGCAAGGAGATGAAGCGACTGCTGGAGGAGCGGGAGTTCGACCTGCTGGTGCTGGATCTGATGATGCCGGGTGAAGATGGCCTGACTCTCTGCCGCGAGCTGAGAGTCAAATCGAACCTGCCCATCATCATGCTCACCGCCATGGGGGAAGAGACCGATCGCATCATAGGACTGGAGATGGGAGCCGACGACTATCTGGCCAAGCCTTTCAATCCGCGCGAGTTACTGGCGCGGATCAAGGCGGTGATGCGCCGCACCCAGGCCGAAACCCAGCCTGCCGCCGAAACCCTGACCCGGGATCTGCGCTTCGATCGCTGGCTACTCGACGTCAATCGCCGGGAGCTGGTGGATGAGGATGGGGTGGGACTCAGCCTCTCCACCGCCGAGTTTGATCTGCTCAAGGTGTTTCTCGAACGCCCGCAGCGGGTATTGAGCCGGGATCAACTGCTGGACCTGGCCCGTGGCCGCGAGGCGGTGGCCTTCGATCGCGCCATCGATACCCTGGTGAGCCGCCTGCGCCGCAAGCTGGAACGAGATCCCAAGAATCCGGAGCTGATCAAGACCATCTGGGGCGGCGGCTATATGTTCTCCGCCGACGTGACGCAGGCATAAGCGGTGGCCTTTTTGAAACGACTGTGGGCACAAATGTGGCCCAAAGGGCTGACAGGCCAGATCATTCTGGTGGCGCTGGCGGGGCTGATCCTGATCCAGCTGCTCAGCATCCAGATCTACCGTTCTGATCGGGAGGAGGCGCTCGGTTTCGTCAACAGCCGCAACGCCATGCAGCGGATCATCTCGGTGGTCAGGCTGCTCTCCCTCTCCCCTCCCTCCCTCTATGACGAGATCCTCAAGGCGAGCCGCAGCGAAACCCTGCTACTGCGCCTCTCCGACGAACCGTTGCAACCGGACAACCGCAGCCCCCGTTTCGAACAGCTGGTACGCTCACGGCTCGGCTACCCGCAAGGCCTTACCATCGAGATCAGCGCCGAGCTGAAAGAAGATGCCCAACGCAGCAAGGCGTGGGAACATCACGCAAGAATGATGCGGGATCGCAAGGGGCCACCACCACCTTCACGCGACATGCGACTCTATGGTTCCATCGAACTGCCGCAGGGTGGCTGGCTACAGTTCAGCTCACTGGTCGACAAGGAGGTGGGCAGCTGGTCGTGGCAAACCACCCTCAACCTGATGCTGGTTGCCAGTCTGGTTATCGGGCTGATGGTGTTGCTGTTCCGCCGCGCCACCCGACCGCTCAAACAGTTGGCAGGCAATGCCGAGCGACTGGGCCGGGGCGAGGATATAGAGCCACTTCAGGAGGTGGGGCCGATTGAGATACGCGAGTCGATCCAGGCCTTCAACCGGATGCACACCCGGCTCGACCGCTTCGTGCAGGACAGAACCCGGATGCTGGCGGCTATCTCACACGACCTGCGCACCCCCATCACCAGCCTGCGGCTGCGTACCGAATTTCTGGCCGATGGCGAGGACAAGCTCCGCATCCAGCAGACCCTGCAACAGATGGAACAAATGCTGGCGGCAACCCTCAGCTTTGCCCGCGAGGAGGGGCTGCAGGAGGCCACCCGCGAACTTGATCTGGTCAGTCTGCTGGTCAGCCTCTGCGATGACTATGCCGACACGGGTCAGCCGGTCACCTGTCTGGCGGAGGGCAAAGAGGTTTACGCATGCAGAGCCAACACCTTGCGCCGGGTATTGCAGAACCTGATCGGCAACGCCATCAAATATGCCGGCAGCGCCGAAGTGTCGCTGGAGCGCTGCAAGGAAGAGCTGTTGATCCGGGTCTGTGACAACGGGCCGGGAATCGATCCTGCGCGGCTGGAAGATGTGTTCAAACCCTTCGTACGGCTAGACGAAGCCCGCAACACCGAGTCCGGCAGCGTGGGGCTCGGGCTCTCCATTGCCCGTACCCTGGTCCATCAGCACGGCGGCGAACTGACCCTGCTCAATCGGCCACAAGGTGGGCTGGAGGCACGAATAAGCCTGCCTTTGTAAGTCATTACTCTATTTGTTTGCCCTGCTGCGCCTGGCCTCTCTGTGTGCAAACTTCATCATCCTGACCCCTGTTCTTCTATGATGAAGGCGGAGATAATTGATGACCACGCACGGTATTTGGCAACGGAGTGGAGCAAGGATGGCTTATTCCAGGACAGGAGTCTTGATCAGTATCGGATGGGGGCTCCTGCTGCTCGCACTTGCCCCTCCAGCCTGTGCCAACGCACAGGAAGAGCCGATCATCATTACCAACTCCAAAGCCTGGCAGCCCTTCTCCTATATCAATGAGTCGGGTCAGCCGGATGGTTTGCTGATCGATTTGTGGCGTGAATATGCCAGGGTCACCGGCCAGAAGATCGAGTTCCGGCTGGTCGACTGGCAGGGCTCTCTCGACTTGCTCCAGAAGGGAAAAACCGACGTTCACGCCGGGCTGCTCTGGTCACCGGAGCGGGACAAGCAGTTCGACTATGGCCTGCCTCTCGCCCAGCTCGACTCACAGCTCTTCTTCTCGAGCGAATTGCGCGGCACCGATGTCCATTACTACCTGCTCCATGAAACAGTCGGTGTGGTAGCCGGTGGCTACGAAGAGTATTACGCCAGACGCTACTTTCCCGGAACCAGACTGCAGACCTTTGATGACAATGATACCCTGCTGGCGGCGGCCTTTCGGGGCGACATAAAGGCCTTTATCGCCGATCTGCAGGTCGCTAACTTCTACATCTATACCTCCGACGATCCCACCCGCTTTATTCCGGTTCGCCACCTCTACACCGACCAAATCCGCTTTGCAGTGAAAAAGGGGGACCTTGCCCTGTTAAGCCAGCTGGAAGAGGGATTCGCCAAAATCAAACAGAGCGATCGGGAGCGGATCATCCGCAAATGGATGCATGTCGAAACCGTCTACCCCATCCACCTTGGTCCCTGGCTGTTGCTGGCAGGAGGGGGGATTCTGGCAGCTTACATAATACAGCTGAGGCGCGCAGTCGCGAGCCGTACCGCCGAGCTGAGCCGTGCAAACGCAAGACTGGAGAAACTGGCCAGTACCGATCCTCTGACTGGGCTACTTAATCGACGGGCATTCATGCCCGCCATGGAGCAACGGCTGGCAAGCGGCATGGCCAGTGCCCTGCTGCTATTCGATGTGGATCACTTCAAGGAAACCAATGACCGCTTTGGTCATGGCATCGGAGATCTGTTGCTGGAAAAGCTGGCCACTACTGTGACGAATCTGTTGCCCGAAGAGGCTCTGCTGGCCCGCATCGGGGGCGAGGAGTTTTGCCTGCTGCTGCCGCTGGCCACATTGGCAGAGACAGAAGAGTGGGCCGAGCGCATTTGCCTGGAGAGCAACCGGCAAACCCTGCACACCAGCAGCGGCGAGGTGACCCTCTCCATCAGCACCGGGGCAGTCTGGGTTGCGGCAAAGAGAGAGGTCGATGCCGAGCAGCTACTACGGCAGGCTGACGCCCTCATGTATCAGGCCAAGGGACTGGGGCGCAATACCTGGCAAGCCGCCCCCTATCAGGCATAGCCCCCTGACGGAAGCGCAATAAAAACGGCCGCCATCGGATGATGGCGGCCGTGTAATATTATGCCTATCAGAAGTTGTAGGTCACACCCAGGTTGTAGCGGCGACCATCCAGCACTGTGCCATAACTGCTGTAATCCACCGTCTTGTCGAACAGGTTATAGACCCCGGCGGTCAGATCCAGATGCTTGTTGGCCTTGTATACCAGCCCCATGTCAAAGAAGGTGTAGGAAGGAGTCCCATCCGCCATCTTCACACGGCTCAGGTATTCGGAGGTCTCGCCACGGAAGTTGACCCGTGACCAGAGGTTGAGATCCTCGGTGGTCTGCCAATCGACACTGCCGTTGAACATATGGCGGGGCATCTGGTTGAGGGCATGGCCTGCCAGCGGGCCGCTCTTCTGCTCGGATTGAGTGAATGTGTAGCTAGAGCTGACCGACCAATCCTCATTGATGGCCCAATCCATCATCCCCTCGACCCCACGCATGTTCGCCTTGTCGACGTTGACCCGATCGCTGATGAAATCATAGCTGTGACCATTGAGCGTACAGGCAGGCTGCTTCTTGTCAGTACAGCGGCGCACTTCTGAGATCTTGTTCTTGAAGTCGGTGTTGAACAGGGTAATCCCGGCATTGAAGCCCTGATGACCGTTCCACAGCAGACCGATCTCTTCACTCACGCTGGTCTCGGGTTTGAGATCCGGGTTGCCAACCA
The DNA here is from genome assembly GCF_049175415.1 of Aeromonas sp. 600527. Lineage (NCBI taxonomy): Bacteria > Pseudomonadati > Pseudomonadota > Gammaproteobacteria > Aeromonadales > Aeromonadaceae > Aeromonas > Aeromonas sp. 600527. The sequence continues at coordinate 243,124 of NZ_JAAKVA010000005.1, forward strand.
GCATGCCATCCAGGCTGCCACCACCGGTGACCTGACCCCAGTTGGCCGCCGACATCCGCAAGTCAGGGGAGCGATAACCGGTCGAGACGCCCCCTTTCAGGGTCCAGCTCTGATCCAGATGCCAGACGCCATAGAGGCGCGGGCTCCAGTGAGTGCCGTAGTTCTGATCCCGATCCATGCGGGCGCCACCGGTCAGGGCAAAGCTGTCAGTAAGTGACCACTCATCCTCGACAAACATCGCCCAGCTCCAGCGGGTCAGCTGCTCGGCAGGATTGGCCACTTTCAGGGTATTGCCCTGATCGTGTAGATCCTCATAGCGATACTGACCACCGACACTCAGGTAGTGATCCCCCAAAATGAACTGGGTGTGAGTATCGGCGATGGTGTTGGTGAGCTCCATCCTGCGGCCTGGGTTGGTGTTGGTCTCCTGCTGCAGATAGCTGCTGGAAGAGCCGAACTCATATTGACCGTCATGGGTTAGCGCGTAGTTGGTGCGCTCGTAGCGGTTGAGGCTATCTTTCGCCTTGGCATCCAGCGAATTGCCGGCAGTACGATCCCGATCCTGCAGGCTGCGACTGACTTCCAGATCGAAGCGGTTATGGTCATCAGGCTTGAAACTGAGCACGGCCGTGCCACTGCGAGTCTCCTGCTCGGCAAAGCCCTGGGTAAATTTGTCTTCACCACGATGAGCGAGCTGTCCATTGAAGCGCAGCCCCAACACACCATCGATCAGTGAGCCTGCGGTATAGGCATCAGTCTGGAAGCTGTTGCCGGCATCCTTGTTTTCCTGGAAAGTCGAATCAGCATGAACCGAGCCCTGCCAGGCCAGACCGGTGGTCTTGCGGGTAATCACGTTGATCACCCCACCCATGGCATCTGAGCCATAACGGGATGACATGGGCCCACGGACGACCTCAATCCGCTCGATCGCCTGTAGCGGTGGCAACCAGCCTTGCTCGATACCGGGTCCATCGCTATTGGGCCGGGTACCACGGCTATCCACCTTTTTACCATCAACCAGCATAAGGGTGTATTTCGAGCCCATACCGCGAATACTGATATCGCTGCTGCTGCCACCGCCAGTCACTACCACACCTGGCACATCCTTCAAGGCATCGGTTACATCCCGATATGCCCGCTTCTCCAGCTGCTCGCGGGTAATCACAGAGATGGAGGCTGCAGAATCTTCGATCTTCTGCTGAAAGCCAGAGGCGGTGACGACCATCACCTCCTGCTCGGCAGCATAGGCTTGAGTCGCAAGAAGGGAGCAGATCAGCAAGGCAAGCTTGTTTGGTTTCACTGTTATCATGTTTTAGCCTGAACATTTTTTGTAGGAAGGTGACGTATTCCCTTACTTCACTCATTACAACGCTCGGCATCCGGCCAGGCGCGCATTAGAAAAGGCTCATTTGAAAAGCACCTTATTAATCAGCCCGCATTGTAACGACCCTGTCATGATCATTCAAACAATAATCATTATCATTTGAATCATGTAATATTCCTGCCGCAGAACAGCTCACTCTTGATAAGAAACTGTTTTAATGGAGTAAATCCATAAACAAATAAAGGAATTAGACAAACAAGTGGAAGCGATGACGTACCGTTGCAAGATGGCCTGATTTAATCCTCAAGCTCTATGGCCAAGATGGATGTGCCGCGATAAAGAAGTGGAAACAGTAACAAGAACGTCAACAGGGGAGGTAGTGTCATCGCAGTGGGATGTCGGCAGCTCACCAGCAGGCTAAAAACACCAAAGCCCGGTCGTCAGACTGGGCTTGTGCTGGCTCTGGTGTGCAAATCTGTGGCTCTTATGAGCAAACCGCCCATAGCAAAAAGGCCTTCCCAATCGGGAAGGCCTTCAAATTAGTGGCGGAGCGGACGGGACTCGAACCCGCGACCCCCGGCGTGACAGGCCGGTATTCTAACCGACTGAACTACCGCTCCGCATTCGGTTAGCTTTCGCTAAATCATGTGCCGCTTCTATGAGGTGTCATCCTCGCAGCCAGCGTCGTGATTCTTCACATCGCTGCTTAATTAGGTGCCTGGCAGTGTCCTACTCTCGCATGGCGAATGCCACACTACCATCGGCGCTACCGCGTTTCACTTCTGAGTTC